>CANPGX010000054.1 GCA_947573745.1 uncultured Erysipelotrichaceae bacterium
TTTGGCTTCTAATGTTGATTTCACTGCTGTAACGGCTGCTTTTCCCAAAGTTAAAATTTCCGGATACGTATCTCCATGAACCACTTTAACAATCACTTCTCCCGCTTTATCTGGGTCTCCTGCTTGTTGATGTGTATTCGCAAAATTTCCTGGTCTTGTTTCGCCAACGGTTCCCTCATAATCGTTAATCATTGATTTTGTTCCTTGTAATGATGTTTCATCATAAAATCTTGTTCTAAAAGCCCCTGGTTGAACAACCATAGCTGTAATCCCTAATGGAGCTAGTTCTTTCATTAAACCATTTGTCAGTAATTCTAAAGCAGCTTTTGAAGAAGCGTAATAACCAGAACCTATCGCAGATCTTGCAGCTGCAATAGAAGTTACATTCAAAATAAAGCCCGATTTTTGTTCTCTCATTTTTGGTAATACGGCTTTGATTAATTCAATAGGACCAAATAAATTGGTATTGTATAACTTTTGAACAGCTTCTATTTCTCCTTCTTCTACCGCTGAACGATAACCATAACCTGCGTTATTTACTAATACATCTATCGTACCAAACTTTTCGTAGGCCTCTTTAACAGCATTTTTAATACTTTCTTTATCACATACATCTAATGACACTGCTAAAGATGTTTCTGGATAGTCTTTGACAATGTCCATGACCTTTTCTTTATTTCTTGCTGTAACGACTGCACGATCGCCACTTTTAAGGACTGCTTTAGCAATACCTTGACCAATACCACTTGAACATCCAGTAATAAGCCATGTTTTCATATTTACATTCCTCCTATATTTTTGTTATTATATTTGATATAGTAACACTTAAAGTTAACTTTAAGTCAATAGTTTTTATCTATTTTAAAAAGTATTTTTTCATATGAATAAAGGAGATCATATATTATGGAAAGCACACTCACCATTGCCCAAACAAGTAAAAAATTTAATATTCCCACTTCTACATTGCGATATTATGAAAGTAGTGGCTTGATTGATCCGGTACAAAAAAATGAAAGTGGTCATCGTGTATACACAGAAAAGGAATTTAGACGCATTCGTTTTATTAAAACATTAAGGTCTGCAGGTATCACCATAGAGCAAATCAAAATCTATGTTGACTTATTTCATCTGGGAGAACATACTATACCTCAACGTAAGCAGATTTTAATTGATCAACTAAAAATATTAGAAATGCAAGCTGAGACCTTACAAAATGTTATCTCAGATTTAAAAGATACCATTCAAAACTATGAAGATACGCTTGTTAAAAGAGAACTAGAACAAAGAAGAAAACAAATTTGATTTTAAGATGTAAATTATATTTTTTAAGAAAAAATGAGAGGCGCGCAGGTCCTCTCACAACGTATATGTATGATACCCTAATTTTTTCTATATGTAAAGTATTATTTGATTTTTCTATTTTCCTGGTTTCTTGAAAAAGCATTATAGAAATTTTTTTATCTAGCTCACATAAAGCTATCAGCTCTGTACACTTATGATTATGATAGTCGTCCTCTTCAACATTATAATTATCCAGTAAAAATCTATATCCAGTAATATGATAATAAGTATTTATATTTTTATATAATTATATAGTAACTGATAATCATCAATTAACAAATGTCTTTCTTGTAATTTATCTATCCTATCTTCTATCGTTCGAGATTTTTTTAATTCTGAAGTACCATTTTCTAACATAATATTTACTCCCTTTTCAAGAAATTATATCATTTACTAATACAGTATTCTACATATTAGAACAAAAATACAAAATAATCTTGAACTTATAAATAACATATCGCTCAATCAGATTTTATATTTTGTATCAAAAAAAGAAGTATCTAAACTTCTCACAAAGTCTAAATACTTCTCTAATCTTCTCATTACAACGATTAACGTTTTGAGAACTACAAATCCTTATAAAATAATAACTTAACATTGATTTTGTTGCATACTAGTTGCATTGCCAAAATCGCTCAAATCACTTATTTCACACTAAAATTAAATACTTGCAACAACTCTGCAAGGCAATCCTGTCATATTCGCATAATTCATTGGATATGTATTAGCAATAAACGTATCTCTATTTTTTAATACATTGCAAAGATTACATAAATTTTCAACAATAAATACTCCATGATCCGCACAATATTGATCAATAGGTGTATGCTCTTTTCCTCGTCTAATTCCAGCAAAATCCACTCCAATAATAGATACTTCTTTTTGTAAAAGCGCATCAATTAATTCATTAGAAAGTTGTGGATGTTCTGTAAAATATTTTCTTGTTCCATATCCTTCTTCTTCAATAAAACCAGTATAAAAACATACAAACATATCATTTGTAACCTTATTCATATCTATATCAGTAATTTCAATATCTCTATTTTTTACTTTACTAACATCAAATACAATTCCTTTTCTTTCTGTATATTCCAAGGGAAATTCTTTGTTCATAACATCGAAATGTGTTCCTAAATGTCCTACCAAAGCTTTTTTCTCATTTCCTTGAGCATCAACCACCATTTTAGGTGTAATCTTTAATGTAATATCAATTTTCATTTACTTTTCCTCCTAATTCTACTATTTGTATCTCAAGATAATCATTAAATGCACTCATAAATTGTTCTACCTGTTCTATTGTCTTATGATCAAATTGTTTTATAAAATTATTATCTCTTTTTAACCATAAGTTATGTCTTTTTTCATGTTCGTCATATAAAAACTGCCCTGATTTTGTCAAACGAAAGAAAATCTTTTGCTTATTCCCATCACGTTGATACGCTTCTATCAAATTTTGTTCAAGAAGTTTTTTGGTAATCTTACTAATCGCACCTCTTGTAACATTCATAGAACTCGCTATTTGGGTTACGTTCGGTTCTTGCAAATTTCCAATAGCAGCTATTGTATGAATCTCCGAATAATTATATCCGTGCAGCTTTTCATCTTCTGTAAGTTTGGAAAGTATTTCTTGCTTTTCCATATACTTAACAAACAAATTCATAAGTTTTTCATTCATAACATTACCCCCCTTTCTTTTTATCTCGTTTCCTCAGAAACAAATATACTGCCAACTTGTTTCTTTGTCAACAAGTTCAATAAAAAAAGAAGTACTCAAACTTCTTACAAAGTCCAAATACTTCTCTAGATATCTCATAAAAGTTATTACTAACGTTTTGAGAATTGTGGTGCGCGTCTTGCTTTTTTAAGACCATATTTTTTACGTTCTTTAACACGTGAATCACGGGTTAATAAACCTGCAGCTTTTAAAGTTGGTCTATAATCTGGGTCAGCCTCTAATAAAGCTCTTGAAATCCCATGACGAATTGCGCCAGCTTGTCCTGAGTATCCACCACCATATACATTAACAGATACATCAAATTTTGATGCAACATTTGTTAATTCTAAAGGCTGATTCACAACCATCATTAAAATATCAGATGGTAAATATTCACGAGCAGGCTTTCCATTAATCACGATATTGCCAGCACCTGGTGTTAAGATAACACGAGCTACTGATGATTTTCTACGTCCTGTACCTCTGTATTGTACTAATGCCATGTTGTTTATCCTCCTTATCCTTTATACTCTAATACTTCAGGTTTTTGTGCTGCATGTGGATGTTCACTACCTGTATAAACAAATAGTTTCATTCCTTGTTTTCTACCTAATGTATTATGTGGAAGCATACCTTTAATAGCTGCTTCTACGAATCCAGTAGGATTTTGAGTTTGGAAAGTTCTAGCAGTTTTAACTTTTAAACCACCTAACCATCCAGAGTGATGATAATACTTAACAGTATCTAATTTCTTACCAGTCATCACTACTTTTTCTGCATTAATCACGATAACATAATCTCCACAATCTACATGTGGTGTATATGTTGGTTTATGTTTTCCTCTTAACACAGTCGCTACTTGTGTAGCCAAACGTCCTAAAGTAAGACCATCTGCATCGATGACATACCATTTACGTTCAATTGTGGCTTCTTTAGCCATAGTTGTTTGTCGCATTGTTATTTCTCCTTATCGTAGTTTCCGGGGCTACTTTGGGCAAAACAGTGCCATAATTCATTATAACATTCAAACGCCTTTTGTCAATAATATTCATTTTATTTTTACCCTTTTTTAAAGGCTATTTTTTCCGTTACAGACAACTTAAATCTTTTTGCAAAACGTTCTAATAACTGCATATCTTTCTCATTAAAAGCATCTGGTCGATGCGCATCTAATCCTAAGACAACCTGATTTCCAATAGCTCTTGCAATATTCCAAAAGTGTTCATTAGGATACATATAGGTAGATATACCATCTACATAGCGTTTTGGATGATGTAATCTTCCAGCATTGATTTCTAATGGAATATTTAAAGATTTTGCTTTCTGACATATCTTGATACTCGTCTCTTGACAAGCCGGTGTAAATGAAATAACCCCTGCATAAATAAATCAGGATGTGCTAAATAACTAAACAGATGAGTATCTAGAGCTGCACAGACTTCATCACCATATTGAATGACTTCTTGATCTGTTAATTGTTCTCTTCCATAATATCGCAACTGCTGTTGATCAATCCAATAATGATGTCCTAAAATTAAGTAATCTACCTTTTTTAAATCTAACAATTCTTGATAATAGGTTTGATATAAAGGAAAATATTCTGCTTCAAAGCCCTGATAAATTGTTATTTGTGGATATAATTTTCTACATTCTTTGACAGCTTCTAGATGTACTTTCATCATATCATAAGGCATTCTCATGCCTGGACTATTGGCAATTCGTTTACTTACTTCCGACTGCCAAGAGGTATATCCTTGCTGTGGATAATAAACAGGATAAGGAATATGATCACTAAATCCTAATGTATCTATACCTGAAGCCATAGCAGCTTCTATCATCTGCTTTTCATCCCCTATAGCATGTCCGCAACGATAAGTATGTGTATGATAATTACTTTTCATCATAAGTCACCTCATATAAATAGAGTCCCTGTGGTTTAGCTTTATATAAGCATTTCTTTTGTCCTTCACTATCTAAGAACTCCTTGAGTTTATTTTTACTTATACGATGTGCGCCTACTTGAATAAGTCCACCTACAATATGACGCACCATATATCTTCTGAAACCATCACCTATCAGTCTGAATTCGATGATACCATCATGTTCTAAAATGGTTATTTCAAAAAGTGTTCTGATGGTATTCCCATATTGATCGTACCAGCAAAATGATGCAAAATTATGCTTACCTAAAAATATCGTTGAAGCCTCTTGCATAGCTAAAATATCCAAAGAATGTCCATATTGATAAACTTGATGTGCTAAAAAAGGATTATACATAGCTGTATTTAAATAATAGCGATACTCTTTTTTTACTGCACTATAACGTGAATGAAAGGTCTCATCAACGATTTCTACATGTTTAATATAAATATCCTCAGGCATGAAATGATTGATGGCTCTTTGCCAACGCCAAGGTTCCATCTCCTTTTGAGTATCAAAATGAAATACTTGATTTACAGCATGCACTTTAGCATCTGTTCTGCCAGAAGCATGAATGATAATATCTTCTTGGCATATTTGTTTTAATGCTTTTTGAATTTCTCCTTGGATCGTCCTTTCATGATTTTGTATTTGAAAACCATAAAAATATGTTCCATCATACCATACTGTACATTTAACACGCATTTATATCACCATACTTAAAATCATGATTCCAACAAATAAACATAAAGTCATGCCTAGTGACAAAGAATCCTGATATGTCCATTTCAATTGTTTATAACGTGTTCTTGGTGCATCTGGATGATACCCACGACTTTCCATAGCATTGGCTAATTCATCTGCTCTTTGAAATGCTGATATAAATAGTGGTACAATGAGAGAAACAATAGAAAGAATTTTCTCTTTCATGGTTCCTTCATTGAAATCAACCCCTCTGCTCGCTTGTGCTTTCATGATACGTTGTGTCTCTTCCAATAATGTTGGAATAAATCTTAAAGCAATAGAAATCATCATCGCGACAATAGAAGATGGAAATCCAATCTTTTTAAAGGGTGAAAGTAAATGTTCTAAACCAAGGGTTAAATCAAGGGGTTTTGTGGTTGCTGTAAGAATAGTAGTCAACGAAATAATTAAAACAAGTCTAATTACAATATATAAAGTCTGATACAATGCACCATCATAGATCTTAAACCCATGAATATCAATCAGAACAGTTCCTGTCTTGATTACAAAAAGATTGACAATCATTAAAAACAAGATCATAAACATCATCACCTTAAGTGATTTTAATAAATAGCTTATTTTAATCTTAGATAAATAAAAGACTACTGCTACAAATACACCCAAAATAGCATATCCAAGAAAACCAGCATCAAAAAAAATAGTTATTAATAAAATCAGTAATGCCCCTAATTTTAATCTAGGATCTAATCGATGAATGAAGGAATCATAAGGTAAATAACGTCCAATGGTTATATTATTCACGTAGTTCACCCCCAATAGCTTGACATAATTCATGAATATCTTTAATAGCAGGATTAATGTGATATCCATGTTGATTCAATTCAATGATCATTTTAGTCATTAAAGGCATATCTATACTTAATGAAGTTAAATACTCTTGATCTTCAAAAATTTCCTGTACTGGTTTATGACGAACGATTTTACCTTCATTCATAATCACAGCATCATCACAATAGTTTAATACATGATTCATATCATGAGTGACAAGAATAATGGTTTTTCCTTGTTGATGTATCTTTTTAAAGAGTGCCATCATCTCCTTAGCCCCTTGTGGATCTAAACCTGCTGTTGGTTAATATAAAAAAAGAATATCCGGATTCATCAATAAAATACCCGCAATAGCGACTCTTCTTTTT
>CANPGX010000055.1 GCA_947573745.1 uncultured Erysipelotrichaceae bacterium
TTAAATATCGATACCGATGGTGACGGTAAAGCTGATTTGAATATCGATACTAATGGTGATGGTACACCGAATTTAAATATTGATACCGATGGCGATGGCAAAGCTGATATCAATATCGATACGGATGGTGACGGTATTGCTGATAAAAATATCATGGGTATAGATACTTCTGATCATACAGACGTTATCCTTTATGTCTTAATGATGTTTGTTTCAAGTATAGCCCTCATTACTTTAGGTTATCAAAAGAGTTTTAGAAAAAGATTATCATTTAAATAAAATAAGGAAAAGGTAGGATGTCTCCTACCTTTTTGTTATAAATAAGTATTGTTTTAAGAAAGATGCATGATTTTGTCATATCTTACATATAGTAGTTTTAGGTGATACGATGCTCATTAGTAAGATTCGACAATTACAAATCATCAGTTTCTTATTACTAATCTTACAGTTAGTATTTAAAGAAACGTGGTTTCCTTTTCATCTATGGGCATGTTTATGCTCAGTGATTGTTTTATGGAATCATCGTTATTTCAAAGTGATATGTATGAAATATAATTATTGGATGATAGGATTATATACGTATCGCATCATGATCTTTAATGGTCCATTGACTTGGGATGTTTTTTATTTCATTTACTTTATTTTATGTTTTTATACTTGTCTTATGGGGTTGTTGATTTGCTTAAGATGTTTATTATGATATACTAATCTTAGGAGGTGATAAGATGTTTGGACATTTACAAATTTATAGTTGTTATAGTTTTCAAGAAAGTACGATCCTTATAGAAGACTTATGTCAAGAAGCGGCATCTTTGCACCTATCAGCGCTTGCATTAACGGATAAAAATACGATGCATGGTGCTGTTGAATTCACACAAGCATGTCACAAATATCATATTAAACCTATTTATGGATTAGAAGCGAGTATTTCTATTGAAAATGAAATTTATCCTTTTTTATTGTTGGCAAAAAATACACATGGATATCATGAACTTGTTAAGATTTCTAGTCATATTTGTTTGAGTGATGAGAAATGTATTCTTTTTGAAGAACTATCAACGTATCATGATATTTATGTATTAACACCTGGATCATCGGGCATTATTGAACGTCTGATTTTAAAGGAACTCTATCAAGAGGCACACCGTTATCTTTCCATGTTTAAAAACACTTTTAAGGAGCGTTTTTATGTATGCTTGTCCTCTTTAGGATTGGCATTACAAGATCGTATCAATCAACAATTGATAGAGATGGCTCAGAAATTAAATATCCCATGTGTTTGTTCTAATCAAGTGTCTTATTTAAAAAAAGAAGATGCTTTAACGTTAGATTTGTTAGAAGCAAGTAGGGTACAAAAAGTTTTACCGTTGAACTATCAGCCACAAACTCATGAAAGATATTTAAAAAGTGAAGCGGAAATGCAGGTTTTATTCTCACAAGAGATCATCGATCATACATGTGATTTAGTGGAAAAGTGCCAGGCCTCAATTCTTACTGATCAACTCTTTTTACCTAATTATCCATTGCCTAAAGAAGGAAGTAGTAAAGATTATCTTACACAATTGTGTCGTGTAGGCTTACAAAAAAGATTTAAAGGAAAACAAATTCCGCAAAAATACATAGATCGTTTAAAACATGAATTAAAGATTATTATTGAAACACATTTTGAAGATTATTTTCTGATTGTTTATGATTACGTACATTATGCTAAAACCCATGGTATTCTTGTAGGCGCAGGACGTGGCAGTGCAGTAGGCAGTCTTGTAGCTTATGTTTTAGGGATTACCAATGTAGATCCATTAGTTTTTGATTTACTTTTTGAACGTTTTTTAAATCCAGAACGTATCTCATGGCCAGATATTGATATTGATTTCCAAGATAATCGTCGTGATGAAGTCGTCGATTATGTCATTTCACGTTATGGAAAAGATCATGTGGCTCAAATTTGTACTTTTAATACGTATGGACCTAAAGTGGCCATTAAAGATTTAGGTAAAGTAGTAGGTATTCCTTTACCACAACTAGAACGTATTTCTAAAATGGTACCTACGGCTTATAAAAACAAGAAAACCGCAAAGCAAGTATATCAGGAGTCTGCTCAGTTTCAGATTCAAGTTCGTAAAGATCCTGGTTTATCTTTCATCATGCCGTCTGTTTTTACTGTCGAAAAATTGCCAAGAAATATTTCTACGCATGCTGCTGGTGTCATTTTATCTTCTAAGCCTCTTGATGAAATTGTGCCATTGACGTTAGGACCGACAACAGGAATCGTTACACAATATTCTAAAGATGATGTGGAAAAAGCAGGACTTTTAAAAATGGACTTTTTAGGATTAAGAAATTTAACGATCATGGATTATGTGATTAAAGATATGGCACGACAAGGAGTCACTATAGATTTAGCTAAGATTTCTTTTGAAAATGAAGGTGTCTATCGAATGCTTGCCGCTGGAGATACTTTCGGGATCTTTCAGTTAGAGTCTGAAGGAATGATTTCTTTGCTTAAAAAGATGAAAGTATCTTGTTTTGATGATATTGTAGCGGCGATTGCTCTTTTCCGTCCTGGACCGATGGAAAATATTCCGAGCTATTTGGCAAGAAAACATCATTTAGAACCTATAGGTTTTATTCCTAGAGGATTAAAAGAAGTCTTGGAACCAACTTATGGTATTATGATTTATCAGGAACAGATTATGCAAGTTACCCAAATTATGGCGGGTTTTACTTTAGGTAAGGCAGATATTCTAAGAAAAGCAGTCAGTAAAAAGCAAACGTCTTTAATGATGAGTCTTAAAGAGGAATTTATTCAAGGCTCTATCAAAAATGGTTATACATCTAAAGAAGCCGAGGATATGTTTGCTTTAATTGAAAAGTTTGCCAATTATGGTTTTAATAAAGCCCATTCTGTCGGGTATAGTTATATTGCTTATCAAATGGCTTATTTAAAATATCATTATCCGATAGCTTTTTTCGCAGCATTGCTTTCTAATGAACAAGCTTCTTCAACCAATAAGTTACATTGTATTCAAGAAGGTAAAAAACGTGGTTTTTCTTTATTGCCACCATCGGTGAATTATTCTAATGATCGTTTTCAAGTAGAAGGAAAGAATATTCGTTATTCTTTATTGGCCATTAAAAATGTGGGTTATGCAGCTTGTAAAGAAATTCTTGCTGAACGTGAAGAACAGGGACTTTTTAAAGATATTTATGATTTTTTTGGACGTATGCAACGTCGTAAATTATCAAGTAAGATGATAGAAAGTTTAGTTGATGCAGGTGCATTTGATGAATTTAATTTGTCTCGCGCAACGATTAAAGCTAATTTAACAGAACTAGAAGATTATGCAGAATTAAGAAATAGTATTGGTATTGAAGATGGACCTATCTTAAAAGAAGTGAATGATTCTTCTTATCAACGACTAGAAAAAGAGAAGGAAGTCTTAGGTATTTATCTATCTACGCATCCTATTGCTTTGATAAAAAAAGAGTTGACTCTTCCTGTGGTGGATATTGTTTCTTTACCAAAGAAAATCCATCAAAGAGTGACCATCCTTGTGAATATTCAACGTGTGAAAACCATCACGGATAAAAAGGGACAGGTGATGGGCTTCATCAGTGGTCAGGATGATACGGGAATGATGGATGGCGTTATTTTTTCAAATGTTTATGGTACTTATCAATCCATGCTCAAACGGGGGAATATCTGTATCTTAGAAGGTAAGGTCGATATGAAAACATCGTTATCCTTCATTGTAGAAAAAGTAGATCTTTATGAAGGACGAGATATCTAGTTATGAAACATGTGTGTATCAACACATGTTTTTCTTTATATCTTTTTGTTTTGTATAGAGCACAAATATGATAAAATAAAGAAGGTGATTAAAATGAAGGAAATACTGATTATTGATGGTAATTCGTTATTATATCGTGCTTATTTCGCAACTGCTGTGATGGGAAATCTAATGGTTAATAAGGATGGTATACCGACGAATGCAGTCTATAGTTTTGCCAATATGTTAGAGAAATTACTTCAAAAACAGCCAGAGTATGTCATGGTTGCTTTTGATTGCGGGAAGAAGACGTTCAGAAATGATCTTATGGAAAATTATAAGGGAACACGTAAAGAAACTCCTGATGAATTAGTGTGTCAATTTCCTATTGTGCGTGAATATCTACAGGCACATCATATTGTTTATGAAGAAATTGAAGGTTATGAAGGTGATGACCTTATTGGAACACTGACGCAAAAAGCGAGTCAAGCCGGTTTTAAAGTATCTATTGTGACCGGGGACAAAGATATGCTGCAATTGGTCAACGAACAAGTCACTGTCTATCGAACGATTAAAAGTGGCGTCAGTGAAATGGATGAAATGACACCTCAAACAGTAGAAGAAAAATTTGAAGTTAAACCGAGTCAAATACGCGATTTATTAGGATTAATGGGAGATAGTGCAGATAATATTCCTGGAATTAAAGGGATTGGTATCAAAACAGCTGTCAAACTTTTGAAAACTTATACATCTATTGAAGGTATTGATGCCCATAAAGAAGAAATTAAAGGAAAATTGGGTCAAAATATTCAAGAAAATATTCAAGATGCTTATTTATCTAAACAAATAGCGACCATCATGTTAGATGTTCCTATGAATGATGATTTACAAAAATATCATTATGAAGAAGGTTCCCAAGATGATTTGCTAGATTTTTATCGTCGTTATGATATGAACAGCTTTATCAAGAAGACCTTGATGAAGACTTCAACAGTCAAATCAGCCCCAACCACTATGCAGATTGTTGAAACGATGCCTGAAATTACACAGGAGAGTGCTTTGGTTGTGGGAGTGTACGATGTTAATTATCATAAGTCTATCATTCTTGGATTTGGTCTTTATCATGAAGATAGAGCATGTTTTATCAGTTATGAACATGCTTTAAAAGATGAGCGTTTTAAAGCTTATTTAAAAGATCCTAGCAAGGTTAAATATGGTTATGATATCAAACGTTGTTATAATGCATGTCGTTGGAATCACATAGATATTGAAGGATATCAGTTTGATCTACAACTAGCGACATATATCCTCAATCCTGGTTTGAAGGATGATATGAAATATGTTTGTGATTATTATCATTATGATGATATTGTTTTTGAAGAACAAGTTTTTGGTAAAGGCGCTAAACGTCAAATACCAGATATTGAAAGTATGGCAACTTACTATGTTCAACAAGCTAAAGCTATTTATGTATTGCGCCAACAAGCTATAGAGCAACTTCAGGCCTCATCACAGTATCATCTATATCAAGATGTAGAATTACCTGTAGCTCATATTTTAGCGAATATGGAATACGCCGGTGTTAAAGTAGATTTAAATGTTTTAAAACAACTTGAAAAAGATATGACAGAACGTATTTCACTTTTAGAAAAGCAGATTCATCAAGAAGCACAATGTGAATTTAATATTGCTTCGCCTAAACAATTAGGAGAGGTATTATTTGAAAAATTAAAATTACCTAATGGAAAGAAAACCAAGACAGGATATTCAACATCAGCGGATGTTTTGGAAAAATTAAAACCTTATCATCCTATCGTTGAACATGTCTTAGATTATCGTACTTTGACGAAACTCTATTCTACCTACGTTTTAGGATTACAAGATCAATGTATGGCCGATGGAAAGATTCATACGATTTATACACAAACCTTAACACAAACGGGACGATTATCTTCAATAGAACCTAATCTGCAAAATATTCCTGTACGCTATGAAGAAGGAAAAATGATTCGTAAAGCCTTTGTGCCAAGTTTGGATTATCTTGTTTCTTTTGATTATTCTCAAATTGAACTTAGGGTCTTGGCTTCTTTGGCCCATGTATCTTCCTTGATTCAAGCGTTTAATGAAGATAAAGATATCCATCGTCATACAGCCAGTGAAATCTTTGAAGTCAAAGAAGAAGACGTGACACCACAAATGCGCTATCAATCAAAAGCGGTTAATTTTGGTATTATTTATGGCATGAGTGATTTTGGTTTATCTGAGCAAATTGGTGTTAGTGTGAATCAAGCCAAGCTTTTTATTCAGCGTTATTTCACACAATATCCTGAAATTAAAGTTTATATGGATCAACAAATTGAACTTGCTAAAAAGCAAGGTTATGTTGAAACCATTCTACATCGTCGTCGTTATATCCCAGAAATGAATGAAAAGAATTATATGGTTCGTGAATTAGGAAAAAGATTGGCCATGAATACACCGATTCAGGGAAGTGCAGCAGATATTCTTAAGTTAGCTATGATCAAGGTAGACGCTAAAATGAAAGAAAAACAACTCCAGTCTAAAATGATCTTACAAGTTCATGATGAGTTGATTTTTGATGTGAAGAAAGAAGAATTAGAAGTGATGATGAACCTCATTAAGGAAGGTATGGAAGAAGCCGTGACAATGAGCGTCGTTTTAAAGGCTGAAGGAACCTACGCTTCTAATTGGTATGATTTAAAATAATGCCAGAGTTACCAGAAGTTGAAACAGTCCGTCAAACCTTGAGAAGATTAGTATTAAATCGTACAATAACGTCTGTAGATGTACTTTATGAACCTATTGTTGGAGATGCCAAAAATTTTAAACAACATATCGTCGGTCAAAAAATTGTAGATATCGATCGTTATGGGAAGTATTTAATTTTTATTTTAGAAAAAGAGACGTGTATCGTTCATTTGCGTATGGAAGGAAAGTTTTTCTATACACCAAGTTTGGAATCTTATGATAAACATACGCATGTCATCTTTCATTTAG
>CANPGX010000056.1 GCA_947573745.1 uncultured Erysipelotrichaceae bacterium
AGATGGTAAAGGCAATAAGATGTCAAAATCTTTAGGAAATACGATCGATCCAATTAAGTTAGTGAATCAATACGGTGCCGATATTTTACGTTTATGGGCCACTTCTGTAGCTTATCAGTCAGATGTGCGTATTTCAGATGAAATCATGAAACAGATTGCAGAAAATTATCGTAAGATCCGTAATACAATGCGTTTTATCTTAGGTAATTTAAATGACTTTAAAGCCAAGGATGTTGTGCCAGTAGAAAAATTAGAAAAAGTAGATCAATATATGCTGATTCAATTAAATCATTTAGTTGAAAGTTATCATGAAGCTTTTGAAAAATATGATTTTGCTGAAGCTAATCAGTGCATTTTGAATCATTTTACGAATGTCTTAAGTGCTTTCTATATGGACTTTACAAAAGATATTCTCTATATTGAAAAAGAAGACAGTGTCAGAAGAAGACAAGTTCAAACAGTCCTTTATCATTATGCTAAGACGATGATGAAATTATTATCACCAATTCTTGTCTTTACAAGTGAAGAACTTCATGATCATTTCCATTGTGATGATCATCAAGAAGCTTCTGTTTTCCTGGAACCACTTCCTGAAAAACATAGGGTAGCTGATGAAGAAGATATCGTTACTTTATTTGATCAATTATTAGCGGTGCGTAAAGATGTCTTAAAAGCTTTAGAAAAAATTAGAAATGAAAAAGTGATTGGTAATGCTTTGGAAGCTAAAGTGACTTTAGCTTTAAAAGAAGAGACTTGTTTAGTTAAAACACTTGAAAAAGATTTAAAACAACTTTTCATTGTGAGCAAGGTGAATTTAGTTGAAGATCATGATGGATTGGAAGAATATGATGCTAGCTATATCAAAGTAGAGAAATTTAATGGGGTACAATGTCCTCGTTGTTGGAACTATTTTGAAGAGGATGAGATGGTGGATGGTCTTTGCCCACGTTGTCATCATGTGTTAAATGATTAATCGTATGAAATATTCATACGATTTTCTTTTATAAAGCGGTCATATTTTAATAAAAGCGTGGGAAAATAAGGAAAAAGAAAGTTTTTGGTGAAAAAACATTGTTGTTGTCATGAAAATAGTGATATCATATTTAAAATAGATGAAAGAGGTACATAGATTAAAATGATTAAAATTATAACAGATTCCTCAGCACTGATCGGTGTCCAAGAAGGAAAGCAGATAGGTATAGAAGTCATTCCTTTAAGAGTGGCTATAGAAGGAAAAACATATCGTGATTTTGAAGAAATCAGTGCTAAAGATTTCTGTGATAAAATTGCTCAAGGTGCTATTCCAACATCTTCTTTACCACCTATTGGAGAAATCATAGAGTCCTATGAAACTTATCAAGAAGATGAAATTCTGAGTATTCATATGGCACAAGGATTATCGAGTACATATGAAGCAGCCTTGAGTGCCAGAGAAAGTGTCGAACATAAACAAAACATTCATGTCGTTAATTCGAAAACATTATGTGGGCCACAGCGTCAACTTGTTTTGGAGGCGCTAAAATTAGTGCATAGTGGTAAAAATATGGAGGAAATCCTTGGTGATTTGAATCAACGAATAGATTCAGTCATTTCATTTTTGATTCCACAAGATTTTGGATTCTTAAAAAGAGGTGGACGATTAACCCCATTAGCGGCTACTTTAGGAGGCTTGTTGAAAATTGTACCTGTCGTTAAGCAAACACCAGAAGGTAGACTTGAAAAGTTTGCGACAAAGCGTACGTATGCTAAAGCGGTAGATGCTATTATCAGTGATTTAAAGAAACATATTCAAGATCAAGAATATCAATTTTTTGTATCTCATGCTTTTAATATAGAAAAAGTAGAACTTGTTAAAAAGAAATTAAGAGAAACTTTTGAAAATTGTAGTATTACACAGTTAGATTTATCTCCTGCTTTTATTACTCAAGGTGGACCTTATTGTGTAGCTATCCAAGCGATGAAAAAGTAATCATCGCTTTTTCTTTCCTTTTATAGGATTCTTTTGTATAATGGAATAGGTGATTTTATGAAACAAAAGAAAGAATTTCTTTTTTATGTCTTTGTTTTTTTAATGACTTTATGTTTTGATCAATGGTCCAAGTATATGGTGGATCATAAAATAATGTTGCATCAAAGTATTCCTGTGATTCCTGGATTTTTTTCTTTGACCTATGCTAGAAACACAGGGGCTGCTTGGAGTATGTTAGAAGGAAAAATGATGTTTTTTTATGGCATCACATTGATTGCCGTTGTTGCTTTGGGATATTATTTTAAACAGAGTCAGTCACATGAGAAGTTGACGCGATTAGGGATTGTCTTGATTTTTTCTGGGACAATAGGCAACTTTATAGATCGTCTTTGTTTTCAATATGTACGAGATTTTTTAGATTTTGTGATTTTTGGCTATGATTTTCCAATCTTTAATATTGCTGATAGTCTTATTTGTATAGGTGTTTTTTTAATGATTGTTGAATTAATGAATGAGGAGCATCAATGGTGGAAACTATCGAAATCATCGTAGAACAACAAGATATTCGTTTGGATAAATTGTTGTCAGATCAATTGAATATGTCGCGTACACAGATACAATCTATGTTAGAAGAAGATGTTAGTGTCAATGGAAAAAAGGAGAAAGCCAGTTATAAAGTCAAAGTAGGGGATCGTATTCTTGTTTCCATAAGGGAAGCCAAGACGTATGCCATTGAGGCACAGGATATTCCTTTGGATATCGTTTATGAAGATCATGATGTGATTGTGGTAAATAAAGAAAGTGGTATGATCGTTCATCCTTCTTCAGGTATTTATACAGGAACATTGGTCAATGCTTTAATGTTTCATTGTCATGATCTTTCTGGAATCAATGGTGTGAATCGTCCGGGAATTGTCCATCGTATTGATAAAGAAACAAGTGGTTTGTTGGTGATTGCTAAAAATGATTTGGCTCATCAAGGTTTATCATTACAATTAAAAGACCATTCTATGCAAAGAGAATATATCGCTTTAGTTCATGGGGTAATTGAACATGATCGTGGTACGATTCAGGCACCTATTGGTCGTGATAGTCAAGATCGTCAAAAAATGTGTGTGACGAAAAATAATAGTAAGGAAGCCATCACGCATTTTCATGTGTTACAGCGATTTAAAGATTTTACATTACTTTCATGTCGTCTGGAAACAGGACGGACACATCAAATTCGTGTTCATATGGCCTTTATTAAGCATCCTGTTTATGGCGATCCGAAATATGGCAAGAGAAAAGATGATATCAGTCATGGACAATACTTACATGCCAAGACGTTAGGGTTTGTTCATCCTATCACTCAAGAATGGATGGCATTTGATAGTGCTTTACCGGATTGGTTTGAAGAAAAAATCAGCACTTTAATGAAAATATAGGGGAGGAAAATCAATGAAAAAAATTATTTCATGGCAACAATATTTTATGTCTATCGCAAAACTATCTGCTTATCGCTCTAAAGATCCTAATACTCAGGTAGGTGCATGCATTGTCAATCCAGAATATAAAATTGTAGGGGTCGGTTATAACGGTTTACCTTGGGGATGTGAAGATGAAGATTTTCCATGGGAAGTTCGTGAAGGATCACTTTATCAAACAAAGTATCCTTATGTTGTTCATGCGGAGTTAAATGCGATTTTAAATAGTAGCTATTCTTTAAAAGGATGTGCTATCTATGTTTCTTTATTTCCTTGTCATGAGTGTGTCAAAGCTATCATTCAAAGTGGTATCAAGACGATTTATTATGAAGATGAGAAATATAATGGAACGGAAAGTGATCGGGCAGCTAAACGTATGTTGGATGCTGCAGGGGTAGCTTATATTCGATTAGATCCTATAGATATTGAAATCAAGTAGTAGATGAGTATGTGCTTTTTAAAAGGACATACTTTTTTTGCCTTAATTAATGTGGAAAAAAGATATTTTGACATGAATGTGCACCTTACGATAAGATAAAGGTAGTTTATAGGAGGATAAAATCATGAAATTTGATAAGAATTTTTATTGGGGTGGTGCGATTGCTGCCAACCAAGCAGAAGGTGCCTGGAATAAAGATGGTAGAGGGATGGCACGTACAGATGTTACGACTGGGGGAAGTGTGAATACACCACGTATGGTGACGTTTATGGATAAAGATGGACATAAACAGAAGGCCCCTAATCGTGGGTTTAAATTACCTGAAGGTGCCCATTATGCTGTTTTTGACGATGAATTGTATCCAAATCATGACGGTATTGATTTTTACCATCATTATAAAGAGGATATTGCTTTATTTAAAGAAATGGGATTTAAGATGTTCAGATTATCTATCTCATGGTCAAGAATTTACCCTACAGGTGAGGAAGAACAACCTAATCAAGCCGGATTGGATTTCTATCGCCGTGTTTTTACAGAATTGAGGAATCAAGGCATTGAGCCATTAGTTTCTATTTGGCATTTTGATACACCATTAGCTTTAGAGGAAAAATATGGTGATTGGCAAGATCGTCGTTATATTGATTTATATGAAAAATATGTACGTACAATTTTTACAGAATATAAAGGATTGGTTAAATATTGGTTAACGTTTAATGAAATTAATAATACGATTAACTTCTTACCAGATGATGCTAGTGATGAAGCGCATCAAGAAGCTTATCAACATTTACACTATCAATTTGTAGCCAGTGCAAGAGCTGTTAAGATTGGACATGATATCGATCCTGAAAATAAGATTGGATGTATGATCTGTGGTATTACTTATTATCCAAGTACATGTGATCCTAAAGATATTTTGTTTAATCGTTCTAAATGGGAAAAAGGTATTTTCTATTGTGGTGATGTACAATGTAAAGGAAAATATCCAACTTTCGCTAAGCGCTTGTGGAAAGAACATCATATTGAATTAGATGTGACGGATCAAGATTTAGAGGATTTAAAACAAGGAACTGTAGATATGTATACTTTCTCTTACTATATGTCACAAGCAGTCACAACACATCATAATGATGATGTTGTTGGTGGAAATATGTCTTTTGGGGTACGAAATGAATATTTGACTTATTCTGACTGGGGATGGGCATTA
This sequence comes from uncultured Erysipelotrichaceae bacterium, assembly GCA_947573745.1. Lineage (GTDB taxonomy): Bacteria > Bacillota_I > Bacilli_A > Erysipelotrichales > Coprobacillaceae > CANPGX01. The sequence continues at coordinate 5,082 of CANPGX010000056.1, forward strand.
GATCCAGATGGATTACAATATTATTTAGAAATGATTTATGATCGTTATGAGAAGCCATTGATGGTTGTAGAAAATGGTTTAGGTGCTTATGATACGGTGGAAGAAGATGGTCGTATACATGATCCATTTAGAATTGATTATTATAGACGACATATTCAAGCGATGGCAAAGGCCATTGAAAATGGCGTTGATTTAATCGCTTATACAACATGGGGATGTATCGATTTAGTGTCTGCTGGTACAGGGGAAATGAGAAAACGTTATGGTTTTATTTATGTAGATAAACATGATGATGGTACTGGAACGATGAAACGTATGAAGAAAGATTCATTCTATTGGTATAAAAAAGTGATTGCTTCACAAGGTGAAGATTTAGATGATTAAGCTAGAGTTGTCTCTAGCTTTTTTTGTTGGGCGCTCATTTTAGGTAAAATAATAATTTGTTAAAATCCGAATCTTAAAGAACATCTTTCTTCATAGTTTGGTTAGTTTTACGATAGTTTTACAAGACTTCGACGAATTAAACCTATATAAAACAAAGAATGAGACTGAAATTCTTGACAAAAAAAGAATTATAAAATATACTTTAAATGTGAAAATCATTTATTTCATTAAAAAACAAAATTTAAGTAAAGGGAGTGAGTGGAAATGAATCTTTTTCAAAAGAGAGCACGTCGAATCTTAGCCATTGTGTTGAGTTTATCGTTCATGTTATCTTCATTGAATTTTCAAAAGATGACCGTTGAAGCTAGCGAACCAGCAACATTCAATGGATTGTCTATTTCATTCAATGACGGTAGTGATTTAACCATTGGCACAGATGCAAGTTCTGACGTTTATTCTTCAGGCGCTATTCTTTATATTAATACGAATAAGCCTGTTACAGTCAGTGGAACGACGTCAACAGCAACACTTGCCGTGACTGCAGGAACACAGGCGGATGTCACCTTTAATGGTGTGACGATCACAAGTTCAGCAGCGCCATGTGTGAATGTCATTGCCAATACAGCTGATCCATTAAATAATCCAACGAGATTACATCTAACATTAGCTGATGGCAGTACAAACAGTCTGAATACGACTGCAGCCAACTTTTCGGGAATCCATGTTACTTATGGTGCACAATTGACCATTGATGATGCCGTAAGAAACTGGGGAGAAGTTGAAGGTGGACGTATTGTAGGTGAAACCGATGAGAAAGGTACACCTAAACCATCATGGTTGATGGATAGTAGTAATCCAGGTTCTATAACTGTTCTTGGTGGTCAAAACGGTGCTTGTATCGGTGGAGACAATAGCGAAAACAGTGGTAGAATTACACTCAATGGTGGTAATATTACAGTTAACTCATATACCAATGGTACAAGTAATAGTGCTGGTGCTGGTATTGGTGGTGGTTACCATGGTGGTACCGGTTGTAACCTTGATGGAGGCGGTGTCTTCATTAATGGTGGTAACATTAATGCCACAGCAAGTTATCATGGCGCTGGTATTGGCGCAGGTTGGTCTGCCACCAATGCCGGTGTAGGTCATAATGGAATGATTCCAGGTGACATCACAATCAATGGTGGTTATATCGTATCCACTGGTAGAGATCATGGTAATGCTTTTAATTGTGCGTGTGGTAGTGGT
>CANPGX010000057.1 GCA_947573745.1 uncultured Erysipelotrichaceae bacterium
TTTTGTAAACGTTGAAACAGTGCTTGATTTCGTTTAAAACGTATGATCTTCTCTTGGAGTTCTGGATGCTCTAATAAATAGGCTTTTAGACAAGATTGAATCATCACTTCTAAACAAGCAGAGATATCCAAACCATCTTCATGAACATATCGCTGATAAGAAGCTGTCTTTTCAATCATCGTTAAAGGGGTGTCAAAAAGATCACTTAACGTATCAAAAACATGATGTGTCATATTGCCTATCTCATTTGGCATCAGTAAAGGTTCTTCCTGACTTGATACATGCATGCCATAACGTAAGTAATATTGGAAAGGACATTGGTTATAACATTCTAATTGACTGGCGGAAAATCTTAAGGGGTGATCTAGATGAAAACATGCTGTGGAAACTAAAGGTTCACTTTGAAAATGACGTTTGATGAAAGTCGCTTGATGTTCTGTTTGTAAACCATATTTTAAAATATATTATTCTTCAAATAAAGGATGCATCGTATACGTTAAAGAAGGGATATCTAATAAAGACTTTAATCTTAAGCATAAAGAAGAAGGTAATAAGGTTGTTCCATCTTCTTGTTTAGTAGCATAAGAACAGACAAAACGCTTAACGGGTTGTGTCAAGATACGTTCAAGACGCTGTTGTTGAAGATATCGTTGATCTTTGAGTAATGGCAATCCCAATAAAGCTTTTTCTTCTTCTAATAATAAATCATGATCTTTTAATGTAGCTGGCACAACGCCTTCATTCATGCCAAGAAAATAAAGGTATTGAATTCCTATATCCGATAGTCCTGCTTCTTGATGTTGATAAAGACGTACATGATGATCATATTCTTTGTGTTTTCTTGTTACATCTTGATAAAAAGTATTGAGCCATTGTTCATATAAAACACTAGAGCACCTTAAATCACATTGCTTTGTTTCCTCTAAATAAGTTTCTAGCATAGCTAATCCTTCTGTATCTTTGATAACATAAGGTAATAGGCTTTCTAATACTGTCGTCTTTTCTTGCAAGGTCGTTGCTTGATGAAATTGTTCTTTCTTCTTAAAAAGCACAGAATAATTCTCTTCTTCTTTAAAAGCATCTTGGTATTGAACATCCATTTTTTTTTGACATTCTAAAGGATGTTCTAGCCCCATGATCTTTAAGCATTCAAAACAGGCATGAATATCTTCCTCCATAAAATAACGCATGAGCCTATGAAAAAAGCGGAAACAGAGTGAACGTATAGGTCTTTCTTTAAACGTGATAGGAAGGTGTGTTCTTTGACCATAGTCATATAAAAGATCAATATACTGTGAATCTGGTATATAAATCCCTATCCTATCTGGATCCACCCCTTGATCTAAAAGATGGGCAATATCTGAACAAAGCATCTTGACTTCTTCTTCTCTACTGGAAGCCTGATATATCCAGAAAGGATGCTCTTGAATCAAGGAAGCATTTTGCTCTAGCCATAAAAATTGATGGAGTGCCTGTTGCCATGGTAAAGTTCCCGATTCATCTTCTAAATGATAGATCTTTGCTCCCTTGGCTTCTAAACACGCTAAAATACGTTGTTGATAGGCAGTTAAGTTTTCTGGGTGTGCTAAATACAAAGTTTCTTCTGTTTTGGCTAGTGTATTCAATGCCCCTAAAATATCAGGATAACCCGTTTCTAAAGTTGCATAGAGCTTCTTTAAATCTAAAAGCTTATGCTGTGAAAATAATGTCAACGTAGAAATATCGATATCTAAATTCAACTGTTGATCATGAATCTGCTGGCAAGCTTCATCTATTTTTTTGACAAGAGAAAGTTGTTCATCTTGCTTTAAAAGTAAAAAATGTTCTTCTTGCAGACATTTTAAAATACGTGCATAACGTTGCATTTTGGTCAATGAAGGGATGTCTTTTTTAAGAACATAACGTAAATAACCATCAAAAGTATAGACACGTATCCCTATATAAGCTTTCATCTGACTTTGATGAAGCAAAGCTTCTTGGTAAAGAGAAATCTCTTCTTTATCAACAATAAATATGACTTTTTCTTGTAACGGTTTTTCAATAGCGTAACTCAACGCTTCATATCTTTTTATGGTTTTCATCAGCTCACCTCATCATTATCTTCATTATAACATGTCTGCTTGAAGATGTCCTTGTTTCATTTCAACTTGATTTTTTTTAATTATCGATAGATAATAGACTCAAAAGAAAAAAAGGAGAAACACCGTGCAACATAAAAAAATTCTATTTTTTGATATTGATGGTACTTTGACAGATGATCAAACAGGATGTGTCCCATCCTCAACAGTCAGTGCTATCCAACAAGCTAGAGCATTAGGTCATTTAGCCTTTGTCAATTCTGGACGTCCTATTACCACCATTCCTCAAGCTGTCATCGATATTGGTTTTGATGGTTTTGTCTGTGGTTGTGGTACCTATATTGATTATTTAGGTAAACCTTTATTTAATGTCTGTTTAAATCATGAAGAATGTCAAGACATCGTCACCCATCTCATTGAAAGTCGTATCGATGCCATTCTTGAAGGAAGTCATGGTATCTATATCTGTCGAAAAGCAAAACATCCTACTGTAGAAAGAATTTATCAACTTTATAAATATCATGATCATTTTGATGTCAAAGATGAGGATGACCCAGATATTTATTTCGACAAATTTGCCATATGGTATGATGAACATAGTGATTATGATACCTTCTATCAACGTTATCAAAATCAATTTGAGTTCATTGATCGTGGACCTTTTATGCGTGAAATTGTTCCTCATGGTATCTCTAAAGCAAGTGGTATTCAATTTTTATTAGATTATTTTCATATCGATATGGATGATTGTTATGCTTTTGGCGATAGCAGCAATGATTTATCGATGTTAAGCTTTGTTAAACATAGTATTGGCATGCAAAATGGTGAACCAAAAGTTCTCCAACGTGTTTCTTATATTACTACTCATAGTAAGGATGATGGCATTGAACATGCGTTAAAACATTTTCACATTATTTAAAAAAAGAGCTTTTTTGAGCTCTTTTTTTAAATATGTTTTTTAACCATGGCTACAATCTGATTTTTAGGTTGGAAACCAATCATTTGATCAACCATCTGACCATCTTTAAAAACAATCACATTAGGAATAGATTGAATACGATAACGCATCGCTAAAGATGATGCTTCATCTGTATCTACCTTAATAAAAGTAGCTTCTTTCATTTCTTGTGAGACCTCTTCTAAAACAGGGGCTAACATTTTACAAGGTCCACACCAAGAAGCGAAGAAATCCACAACCACAACACCTGATGCAATGGCTTGATCAAAATCTTTTTCTTGTACTACTTGCATTTTTATCACCTCATCTATATTATGACCTATTTTTAAAAAGTTTCAACTTTTTTGCCCAAACTTAATGTTCACGAATATAGCGTTGATAAGCACGGTCAAAAGCATCACCACGTCTATAAGTTAAAATATGCATCATTGTATCTGCATCTTTTTGATCATCTGATTGATAAACATAAAGATATTCTGTTTGATTAATGGATGTTTCAGTTAAATAATCTGTTACATAAAGCTCATGATGATATTCTTTATTGATTTCTTCTCTTAAATAAGCACTAAAAGCGGGAACATCCTCACGGTTAAGGGTAAAGCCATCACCATCTCTCACAATCGATAAATAAGCAAATTTCTGCTCATTGATCCACTTCAAAAGATCTTCATAAGGATTATTTAAAGCAAAAGGAATGAAATCTTCATCTTGGTATTTCCATAACCAATCTTGAATAAAATCAAATTGCACAGGATATTCTCTCACAATACGATCACCATTACTTTTTGCATAAGCCATATTCACATAGAAATCACTATAACACTTTAATCCTTCTTCTCTTCTAGAAATCAATTCATCATGTAACTCAATCATCGCTTCTTTATATAAAGCATCACTTCCCGTATAACCATATTGTTGCGATTGTCCTAGACCTAGGCTTATGGCTGTGTAAAAAGATGGACGATAATTTTCCGCATAATGGCAACCGCCTAAAATAATACCTAAAGAAAGCACGCTCACCAAAATATAATTTCCTAAGACATATTTTAAAGAAAGGCGTTTATGGAAAACAATAGTCGCTAGATAGTTCACCAAAAACAACATCACTAATAAACAAATCACCAACAACAGCCTTGATGTCAAATGAATACCAAAAAGCATAGAATAAAAGATGAAAAGCACATACCATGAACCGATGATAATGACAACATCTTTAATAATCCATAATCCCGTCAAAGAAACAATCGTTTCACCCACATTTTCATGATGGCGATAATAGGCAATCGCTAAACTCATCAAAAAAGATGTTAAAATATAAAGCGGTACAATCGATATCGTCAATTTCGTAGGTTCTAAAAAAGTTACTGCATTAAAAATCAAAGGAATAGCTGGAAACAATTGACAAACAACAGATAACGTCAAGGATAGTCCTGATAATCCATAAACTTGTGTTTCCAACAATAGCATCATCGCCACATAAATACCCACAGGTAAAATATAGAGAATTAAAGATAGATAGATCATCATGCTTTTGGTTCCAGAAAGAAAAGCTGCAATGATACCTATATGGTAATACAATAAGAAATACTGTAATGTATAACCTCCTATTTTGACGAATAACACCGTATTTTGTGCAAACGCACTACATAAACCTAAATAAAGCATCAGTGGCAAGACAAAGGCCAAAATCCCCGCTATATATTTACTCATCAATAATTTAATTCTATTGACAGGTAAACTTGATAAATGTGTCAAGGTTGTGGTTTCTTGCATATATCCAAAAATATAAATCGGTAAAATAAAGGTGCCTAAGACAAGAACGATGAAAAAAGGGACGTCGACAAAAGCTACTTGATCCATCGTACGATAAATCTTATAAGTGCCTGATAATAAATAGAGAACAAAATCAAAACCTAAAATAGCGCTTGTTAAAAGCATGATCGTCTTTAAATGTTTTAATTCATTCACAATGATCCAATACATTTTTTTCATGTTGCCTTACCTCCCATACTGTTGATAAAATGATTCATTAAAACGAATAGAATCTAAAACAGCCTGTTGATTCTCTAGATGAAATGTGAGATAAACGTGACTATATTCCACAAATTCACTTCCTGTTTCCAAAGCAAGGAAAATATCACAAGGGACTAATAAACTCACTTCTTCATGAGAAGCTGAAAGTAATTGACTATTATAAATTTCTGGCCGTAAAGCCACCACATCATAAATTAAAGTCTCTTGACTAACTTCTTCATGTAAATCTTCATGATCTTCCAAATAATCATACGCTTGATTGACCAAAAGATTGAGTTCAGGTTGATCATAATCCTCACTCAAAGCCATTTGTACCAAGGGGTGATGACTATCTAAAGAAGTCACTTCTTTTAAAAGCGTATTTTGCATATATAATGAAACAAGGACAGTTTCTTTAGATTCATGATAAGATGCCCAATCCATGTTTTCATCATTAAACACAGCATCTAAATTTTCTACTAAACGACGATAAGTATCGCCAAAATAAACATGATATGCTCCTTCATGATCCTGAAGAATCATATGGTCAGCCAAAATACACGTATCATAAGTCAATCCTTGATGATAATAAACTGTTTTTAATAGCGAAGACGATGATAATAAAGTTTCAAAATCCTCTTCTTTTAAAGTAAATTCATAGTTCATATTGGTTTTTTCTAAAGTAACATCAATGGTGACCCCTTCCCATTCAGGTAAAAGATAAGGATAATCATTCAATAAACATTTCATCAGTCCCTTAAACGTTTCTTTATCTTCAATATTGGCATAACGATACTGATCCTTCGTCTGAATGGTCATATAGACATACTGATAATTTTGATCATTTAAATAACTTTGGCTCAAAGAATCGCCATAGAAATGCATCAAAAAGATCATCGCTGCGATACAAGGAAGATACCAACGCATCATGGTCATTAAAGAAAGACGCTGTTTAAAGGCTAATTCAATGATCAAGGCACACAAACATCCAGAAGCTACATAGAGGGTATCCATCTTAAAAAGATAAGAACTATAGGATGTTTCCGTGATTTTTTCAGCGCAAACAAGATATAAGCTACTTGATAAAGCTAATAATAAACCTAATCGGATAAACCATGACATTTTATCATAGACAAAGGCATCCCCAATCTTTTCTTCATGACGATATTTTAACGCATAAAAATCTAAACCGATCAACCCGATGATCATCACTATATGACTGATAAAGTGAGGCCATAGATGTTCATAACCGAGAAATCGAATTCCTGATATCAAAGGCATAAAGAAATAGAGCCATTGATCATTAAACAACACCTGATGAATACCAAAAGCGTGGTGTAAACTCACAACATTTAATAACGTATATAAACATCCGGGTAATCCAAAAAAGACACATGTCAAAATGATGGCACTCTTTCTTGTCCCAGATAAAATATTCGCTAACAAAGCAAGTAAAAAATAATAGATAGCCAGAATGAA
>CANPGX010000058.1 GCA_947573745.1 uncultured Erysipelotrichaceae bacterium
GAACTTATGAATGATAAAGATTATCATTCTGAAGAAAAATTGACAACCATTCCTGTTTCTCTTGTCAAACGAGAAAGTTCACGATAAAAATTAAAAGCACTATAATAAAGTGATTTAAAATATTATAGCGCTTTTTTATTTCCAATTTTTTCTCCTAATTTTACTTTTGTTTCAAATCCATGATCTGTATTTTGAATAATCTCTTCATCAAATTCAACTTGGTTCTTCTTCACCAATAAAACAATGGTTGAGCCACCAAACTCAAAATGTCCTTTTTCTTCACCACGAACAAAGTGATATTCTTGATGACGGTTAGCAATTTTTCCAACGAGCATAGCTCCAACTTCCACATAGATAACCTCATCAAAATGATCAGTATAACACACCGTATATTCACGGCTATTTTCTTTAAAAATATTTACTTTCTCAATAGCGATAGGTTGAACTGTATGTAACTTACCAGGGATAAATATATTCTTACTTTTCCTTCCATCATCAATGTAACAATATCGGTGATAATCATCAACAGACAATCTAAAAATAAGACAATAACCTCCCTGATATTTTTGAGCTAAAATATCACTTTTTAATAGCGACGCTACAGAATACATAGATCCTTTAATATGAAATAAAGATTTTTCATCTATTTTATAAATAGATAACTTTGCATCACAAGGGCTTATAAAATGATCGTTTCGCATATCAACCGACCTTGTAGACATTTTAATATGTCTTGTAAAAAAATCATTAAAACTCTTATACTCCACTTTGGGATAATCTTCCATATCTATATTATTCTTTTTTATAAACCATGGAATAAGTTTACATGATAATGACGTACTTAAAAAACAACCAGCTAATTTAGAAACAACTGGTTTTATTAAGATAGACAAAATCATTCTTCCAAAAAAATTTTGATAAATAAAACGAAGTAACCCATGGGGTGTTTCTTTTTCTACTTTTACTCTTACCATTTTATTTTACCACTAAAAGTAATAAAAACTCTATAATTCCAATGCCTAATAACACCATGAGTCCTCGGTTACCAGGCTTTGTAATCTTAATTTTAGAAACAAACAGAATAGCTATACTTAACATAAATAAACTTAAAGCCAATAAAAATTGTGTTTTGAAAAATATTCTACTCATGTATATCAATGGATATAACATAGCTATTGAAGTAACAGGAAGACCCTCATAAAATTTTCTTTTTTCATCTGTCTGACTTTGACGTTCTTCTTCCATAACATTAAAATAAGCTAATCGAATCAACGCCGCCAACACATAAATGATGAGAATCGTACATTGGTAAACTTGTGTTGCTCCTAGACTATAAGAAATAAGAGCAGGAAAAAATCCAAAACAAATCAAATCACAAAGTGAATCTATTTGGATGCCAAATTTCTTTTCTGGAGTTGTTCTTATTCTCTTACGGGCAATAAATCCATCAAACATATCACAAAAGCCACAAAACATACAACAAAAAACAGCTGAACATGGATGTCCTTCCAACGCTAAAAAAGTACCAACGACCCCTGAAATTAAACCAACATATGTAAGAATGACAGTATAATTATAAAAACCAATCATCTTAGTCCCTCTCTTTATAAGACAAAATTACTTTTTTTCTTATTATAACACAATTATATTGTTAAATACACCGCTATTATTTTAAAAAAGCTACTTTCTCATGAAAGTAGCTTGCTTGTTTTACCCAAAGATAATTCCTGCATCTTTAATAGCTGCATCTGCAACAGCCATAACCTTTAATGAATGATCCATTCTCTTTAAACAGCTATCCATATCTTTCTCATTGTAGATACGTGTAAATTCTGCCAATTCATAATAAAGACGTTCACTTCCACTGACTGTCATAAAGTTGAATGCCTCAGGCTTTTCACTGTTTTGTCCAGCTTCAAAAGAATCTATAACATTTGCTGGAGAATCAGAATGAATAAAGCCCTTATCTCCTTGAATATTAATACAAACAGGCGCTTTACAATCTTTAGCCTGAACAGCAACAGCTTTAAATGTTGGATATTCTAATACTAAAATTCCTGAAGTATCAATACCTTTTTCTATATTTGGATAGTAATGAACAGCTGTTGGCTCACCAAACAATCCAACAATAAAGTGGATATTGTAAATACCTAGATCCATTAAAGCCCCACCAGATTTTTTTGGATCGAAGACTGGTAGCGTAACACCTGCTTTAAATTGATCATATCGTCTTGAATATTGTGAATAATTCAATTGAACAATTTTTACATCGCCTAAATCCCCAATGCGTTCTTTGATAGCAGCATAATTAGGATTATACTGTGTTGTGATGGCTTCAAATAAATATAAACCTTTTTCTTTGGCCACACGAGCTAACTCTTTGGATTCTTCTACTGTTGATGTCATAGGTTTTTCAATAATAACATGCTTTCCTTTATTGAGTGCCTTTAATGTAAATGCATAATGTAAATGATTTGGAACGGCACAATAAATAACATCGATATCATTGTTTTCTAGCATCTGATCATAATCAAAATATTTTTTAGCAATAGGTTTAATTTTTGCTAATTCATCCATTTTTTCAGATTCAGCTTCTGTTGCACAAATAGCTTCAATGACCATATCTTCAATCTTAGCTGCTCCAGCTAAGAATCCTGGAACAATTGTTCCAGCTCCAACAATTCCAACTCTCATGAATATTCCTCCTTTTATTCTTTTGCAGCTTTAGCCACTTTTGTAGCCTCTTCGATGATCTTAAGTACTTCAATAACTTCTTCATCTTTAACTACTTTTTCTACTTTATCCATACCCAAGGTCATCATATCATGAATATTATCATAGATTGCTCCATAATCTCCTACTTCTACTGGAACTTTCATTGTGATGTCTTTTCCTTCATCGTCAATATATGACAATGTTCCCCAGAATTTTTCTGGTAATGGGTCAAAAGAAATTTCTACAGGTCCTGCTTTCTTTGCCTGAGCAGATTGGTGACCTAAAGGTGGCATTAAAAAGCTTCCTTTTGTTCCATGAACAATAAAACGTGGATAATCTAATTTAACAAGCATACTTGTCTTAACAATAGCCTTACTTTTTCCATAAAAGAAATCGATATCATAATAATCGTCACTCTTTCCTATATGGCAAACACTACGGCAATCATAAGCATATCTTTTTGCCTTTCCAAACATATAAATGACTTGATCGATTGGATGTACCCCTAGACCGTAAAGCAATCCGAATCCTTCATGATCATACCCAGGTCTAAAATAATCATAATGCGATTCAAATTCAACAACATCTCCTAAAACACCACTATCTATAACTTTTTTAACTGTTTTCATATCGGCATCAAAACGACGATTTTGATTTGCCATAGCGATCAAGCCTTTAGATTTTGCAAAATCAAAAACTTTTTTTGCTTCTTCGCTTGTCATAGCAAATGGCTTTTCACACAAAACATGTTTACCATGCTCTAAAGCCATCATTGTATAAGGGACATGTGTATCATTAGGTGAATTAACGACAATTAAATCTACATCTTTATCATTCATAACTTCATCTAAATCTGTTGTAAATTTAATATGTGGATACCAACTTTCTCTTTCTTCATCTCCTAAGCGGTCTTCTGCTCGACGATATATATATTTCACCTCAATATAATCACGTCTTTCAACATAAGGTAAATGATAACGGCAAACACTATTGCCAAAACCAATAAAAGCTACTCTTAACATTTCTAGTCCTCCTTGCTTTGATATATTTATCATAGCAATCTTCATTAAAATTTCCAACCTTACAAAATCTTTTTGGCATAGTATTTCAATAACATTTTCAATTCTGAAATATGCTGCCAAAACAGTTTATTTTTTAGATAATGCTATGTTTGTATACAGCATATCAAATAAATAGCTTAAAGAAAGCAAATAGTTTACATTATGAATAATACCTAAATTTTTTAATGAAGCAATATATAAGCGCTCATGACATATCAATTCTAATGATTTATCTTCCATACCCGTAATAGCTACTGTCCAAATATTATTTGAACGTAAAGTATAAGCCACATCTATCATAGCTTGATTTCCACCAGTATGACTAATCACAAAAGACACATTTGTCTGTGGATCTACTCTTTTTAAATAATCCATATCGACTGCATTATAACTACTCGATAACATGCCTATCGAGTTGAGTTTACTACACATTAATTGCGTGCAAGAAAAATTCAATCCGCTAGAATAAAAATCTATTTTTTTTGCCTTCTTCATATAGTTTAAAATACGTGTTAAAGCATTTTTATATAAAATACGTTGTGTTTCTTCAATGGTATATTGATAAATATGTGGTACTGTATCTATAATTTCGCTCAATGTTGAATGTTGATCTAAATAAATAGCTTCTGTAGACTCGTGTCTTGTCTGTTCCCATTCTCTAGCAAATCGGAGTCTGAAATCTGGATAGCCTTTTGTTTCCAATTTTTTGCACATTCGTACAACTGTTGACGGACTTGTATAAGTTGCTTTAGCTAATTGATGAGCATCCATTTCAATAACATCTTCTCCATGGCTTAAAATATACTCAACAACTGCATGTTCTTGAGGTGTAAAATACTTAAATGATTTCATCTTTTCTTGTAACATACTCATCACCTCACTTCTAATATTTACTTTAGTCTAATCACGAAAAAAAGTCAAAGTAAAAGAAGTCATATGACTTCTTTTACTTATTTTAGGAGAGTATAGTTATTTAATACATTTTCATTTTACCACGTATCTTATCTAGGATATCTTTTTTTACAAATGTGAAAAACATTTTCATCTTTTGTAAATAGAATACTTAACTAAAATCTTATGATATAATATTTTTTAAAATAAAAGGAGGATTCTATGAAAATATTAATGATTGGTGGTACTGGAACCATTTCTCTTCCTATTACTCAAGCTTTAGCTCATGACGAGAATGTTGAATGTTATGTTTTGAATCGAGGAAATAAAAATAATCTATTACCTGATTCATGTCACTTTTTAACCGGTGACTTTAATCAAAAAGATGACATTGCTAACCTCATTAAAAACATGACTTTTGACGTTGTCTGTAACTTTATTACTTTCACACCCGAACAAGCAAAAACTAACATCGAACTATTTTATGGCAAAACAAAACAGTTTATCTTTGTTTCTACAACTGCAACTTACAATCATGATCTAACATGTTGTTTTGACGAAGAAGCAACTCTTGGTAATCGCTACAGTCAATATGGATTAAATAAAGCAGCCTGTGAAGAAGTTTTTCTAAAAGCATACCAAGAGAAACAATTCCCTGTAACCATTGTTCGTCCTACACAAACATATTCAAAAGATCGTATTCCTTTAAGTGTTAAAGGAAAAACATGTTGGTCTGTCATTGATCGTATGATCAAAGGAAAAGAAGTAATTATTCATGGGGATGGACAATCTGTTTGGTCGAGTACACATGCGGATGATTTTGCCAAAGGATTCCTCGGCTTAATAGGTCTAGAAAGCAGTATAGGCGAGATTTATCAAATTATGAATGATGAAACTCATACTTGGGATGATATCTATCATGAACTTGCTAGATTATTACATGTAGAATATAAACCCGTTTATATTCCAAGCCCTCTTCTTGCTAAATCAAAAACATATGATTTACTCACATCCATCCAAGGAGATAAGCACTTCTCTGTTATCTTTGATACTTCAAAAATTAAACGTACAGTCCCCACATTCGAATGTACTATCAAAGTTAAAGAAGGATTGAAACGATATTTAGATTATATGGATGCTCATCCTGAACTCAAAAAAGAAGATGCAGATTTTGACGCATGGTGTGACCGTGTTATCAGTGCCTATAAAAAAGCCATGCAAGATGTCGAAGAAGTCCTTTAAAAACATAAAGAAAATCAAGGTAAAATGATAAACTACCTTGATTTTTTTATAAATTTATTTTTACCAATGAATGAGTGTATCAAGTTCTTCCACATTCTTGAATTTATCCATAAATTCAGACCGACTCATAATCTTAACATCTTGGCGATATGTATCTTCTAAATGGACACTATCGTACTCATCCAACATGGATACAGGAATCATTCGATACTCACTTCGCGCATTTGTAATACAATAACTTTCAGATAAAACCTCACCGCTATCAGAAAGTGTTTCTACCTTTTCAATGTCTCCTATCATTAATAAAACATAATAACGATCTGTTAATATCAAGTCTCCAAGAGGCATCTTTTCATCTGCTTTAGGCGGTTCTATAGACAATATTTTATGAACTTCATAGGATTCATCAATAACGTATTCTTGAATAGTCTCTCCTGCTTCCACTTTTAATGTATATACTGCCGTTTTGCTTTCTCCTCCTAAACGCACAATTTCTGCTATATCACATTTTAAACGAGCATCTTCAATCACTAACGTTCTTCTCGTCTCTGGTTCAGA
>CANPGX010000059.1 GCA_947573745.1 uncultured Erysipelotrichaceae bacterium
TTGATAGAATTTTTTATATCCCCATTGATCAAAGAATTTATTCGCCACCATGAGAAAAGCAACCTCAGGTAGGACTGTAATCAAGGTCATCCAAGACATAATATTCACAGGGGCATTTAATGTGTAAAGCAAATGATTTCCAGAATACATATGTGCAGAGTCAATTAAGGCTGTCGTTAATGATAATGTGAGTAAAATAAATAAGAAGTTTTTATTGGTAATCAAATGTTTTACCGCTTGCATGCTAAAACGCTCTTTTTTCTCTTCTTCTTTTATATGTGTTTTAGGAAAGTTAAGGGCCAAGAAGATAGAAGCGCAAACAAGTGCGGCATAAATACCAAATAAAGGGCCATCTAATCCAACTTTATCAGCTGCAAAACCAACGGTCATACTGACAAGCATATAACCTAAAGAGCCCATACCACGAATAGAACCATAATTACCTTGCGTTTCTTGACAATAATTCATTGCTTGTGTATCAGCCATTGGCAGGGCGCCACAACGTGCTACATTTAAGAAAATAGAACTTAATAAGATACCGATATAAACGGTTTGTTTAGCATAAACATATAATGCGAGTAATGTAAGTCCTAAAGAAATGAGAATGAGGACTTTATGACGTTTGGTCTTATCAGCAATCATTCCCCATAGTGGCATGACTAAAACGGTTAAGACTAATCCAATAGAAGTTACTTGACCAATTTGACTTCCACTAAGACCTTTACTTTCTAAATAGATATTGATATAGGGTGCAAAAGCACCAATACCACCAATCATACAAAAATAAAAAAGTTTAAAAATAATTAATTTATTTGATTTAAGCATATTTTTTTCTCCCCTTTATCTCATTATATAGCGTTTCCATCAGAAAGTCTAAAAATTTCAAGATTTGAAAGAAAACGTTTACCCGCAAAAAAAACGATGCTTTACACATCGTTTTCTAGAGATTCATTGAGTTGCTCCCATGTTTCAAGATATTGATTAAGTTCTTCTTCAAGTTTTTCTATGTGTTGATTTAAATCATTATATTGCACATAGTCTTGTAGAATATCTTCCTCTAATAAGCGTGATTTTTGTTGTTGAATATATGTTTCAAGTTCTGAGATCTTTTCTTCCCATTTTTTGATTTCATTTTCTTTTTTTCTTAGACGTGCTTTTTCTTTTTTTCGTGTTTCGTAATCCATGTTTTTATCATCATCTTGTATAGAAGGATCCACATTTCTTTTTTCAAGGTAATGGTCATAGTTACCTAAATAGACATGGGTTGAGGTGGCTCCTAATTCAACGATTTTAGTTGCTACCGTATTAATAAAATAACGATCATGACTAATAAATAAGATAGTTCCTGGAAAAGAACGCAAAGCTTCTTCTAAAACTTCTTTTGAGTAAATATCCAAATGATTGGTTGGCTCATCAAGAATTAAAAAGTTGGCACTTGAAAGTAATAATTTCGCCAAAACAACGCGACTTCTTTCTCCTCCAGAAAGGACACTGATTTCTTTAAAGACGTCCTCTTCTTTGAAAAGGAAAAGTGCTAAGGTTTGTCTGATTTCCGTATTGGTCATTCTAGGATAAGTATCAGAAATTTCTTGAAAGATCGTTTTATGTAAAGAAAGAGAGCGCTGTTCCTGATCATAATAGCCTATTTCTACATTGCTTCCATATCGTATGCTACCACTATCCAAGGGTAAAAGATGCATCAATATTTTTAAAAGAGTTGTTTTGCCAATACCGTTAGGACCGATTAAAGCAACACGATCGTGTTTATGAACTTCAAAACTACAATGTGAAAATAAAGGATGATCAAATGATTTAGCAACATTTTTAACTGTTAAAACATCGTGGCCCGTTTCTTTTTGAATATGGAAGGGTAAACGCAATGTCCCAGGTAAGTCAAGCGGTTTTTCTAAAACGTCTATTTTTTGTAGTTGTTTCTCTTTGCTTTCAGCACGACGAATACTTTTTTCGCGATTAAAAGATTTTAAAGTATCAATGCTTTCTTGTATTTTTTTGATTTGTTTTTGCTGATCTAAGTAGTGTTTTAATTCAATATCTCGACGTTTCTTTTTTTCAATAGCATATTGATGATAAGAACCAACATATTGATAAGATACACCATGTTCAATCTCTAAAATGGAGGAAGCGATCTGATCAATAAAATAACGATCATGGCTAATCATGATGATCGCTTTAGGATAATTTCTAAGATAGTTTTCAAGCCATTGGATAGCCATGACATCTAAGTGGTTTGTGGGTTCATCCAACAATAAAATATCAGGCATATTAAGCAAGAGTTTTGCTAGTGCAACACGCGTTTTTTCACCACCGGATAAAGTTTCAATAGATTGTTGAAATTGTTCTTTAGGAAAACCTAATCCAATTAGGACAGAACGAATTTTTCTTTCATAACCATATCCGTCTTTATCCTGATAGGCGTGAAGTAAGAAATCATATTGTTTATAAAGAGATTCATGGTCATCATCATGACTCATTCTTTCTTCCAGAACATGGAGTTGTTGTTCCATAGCAATAACATCTTTGAATTCATCCAGAAGCGCCTCATAAATAGTTTTATGCTGACTAAGGTCTTGATGTTGAGATAAATAACCGATACTGATTGAAGGACTGTAAGAAAGGATACCGGCATCATGGTCTAGTTCTTTAGTAAGAATTTTTAAAAGTGTAGACTTACCAGCACCGTTGACACCAATGATCGCTATTTTTTCTCCTTTTTCAATCTTAAAACTGATATTTTTAAGAATTGGAATACCCTGAAATGATTTTTCTATATTTTTACAAGATAATAACATATATATCACCATGAATATCTTAACATAGTTCAATAGTTCTTGCATTATAAAATGTTTTTTGCTATAATAGTAGCTGTGGGGAAAATAAATGAGATTAAATTTAGTTAAAAAACAATTTGGGGGAAAGAAAAAAGATGAATATATACGATTCTTCAAATCATGGATCTTTAGGAGCTAGAACTTTCTTAATTTTGCGTGATAAAATCTTAAATGAAGAGTACACACAAGGACAAAAGTTAAATGAAGCTGTTCTTGCAGTGGAGTTGAAAATGAGCCGTACACCGATTCGTGAAGCTTTAAAACAATTAGAGTTGGAAGGACTTGTGGAAAGTATTCCTAATAAAGGTGTTTATGTTAAAGGCTTTGATTCAAGAGATATTGATGATATGTTTGAAATACGGTTAGCTTTAGAAGGATTAGCGATTTCTTTAGCTATTGAACGTATGGATGATATGATGTTATCTACTTTAGAAGAAATTTATGCTTTAATGGAACTTTATACTAAAAGAGATGATGTTGAAAAAATGCATGAATTGAATCTACAATACCATGAAGCGATTTATCATGCCACAAAATCACGTTATTTTGAACGCTTGATGAAGGATATTAACTATTATGTTTCAGTGACATCAAGGCATTCCATTACTCAACCAGAACGTTTGAAGACAGCTTTGGTAGAGCATAAGGCGATTTTAGATGCTATTAAGAAAAAGGATGTCGTACAGGCACAAGAAAAAATCTATCAGCACATTCATAAAACACAGCTTTTAGTCAGAGCGTATTATGCACATAAAAAATAATAGTATAAATTTGAAGAAAAGACGAGGCGACAACGCCTCTTTTTTCATGTTAAAGTAAAAAAGAAAGGAGGTTATATGAAAAAGATTATAGTTTTGATAATGATTATTTTATCTATTGTATCCGTTCATGGTGCTGGAAAAGAAGTCGATGGCTATATGTTGGATTACGAGATTAACAGTATCACTGTTCATCAAGGGGTCCTTGATATCAGAGGATGGGCTTATGTTTGGAATTATCAGGGGTATGAACGACAAAATGTAAGTCATCATTTTCAACTGCGTATTGGACAACATATCTATGATAGTTTGCATGATTATCAGATTGATTTAAGTTATTTAAATGCATCGTCACAATTGTCAGCCTGTTCAAGAAAGCAGAATGATCAAAAAGGGATGTCTGGAAAGTGTAACTATGCTTTACAAGATATTGGATTTCATTTTGAAATTCCTTTAGTAGAGATTCAACAGCAGTCCAAGATGACATTTCCGTTGATTTTGCGTATGACCATGAAAGATGGACATGTTTTTGAAGGGGCTATGCACTATTTTGGAAGCTTAAATAAAGTGACGAGTGGCGATGTAGAAATTTATTTTAGCCATTCTTTAAAAAATGCACGTTTTAAAATAGATACGTCTATTGATGCCTTTGTTAAAACTGGACCTAGTTTTTCTAGTGAGCGTGCTAAATGGCAAGGAGAACCTTTATATTTAGAAAAAGGCGTTGTTTTTTCTCATATTTTAGATAAGCGTGTAGATCAACATGTGACAATGTATCAGGTAGCTTATGAACCCTCTCATAAAGTTAGAGGGAGATGGCGAATTAAAGAAAAAGTGGGAGGAGAAAATTATGCCTGGATTCCTAGTGCTTATGTGCAATATGATACAGAAGATTTTATGATAACCTTGAATCATCGTCCTATCATTCGTACGCAAGATATGACAGTCTCTCTTTATGAAGAGGTAGATATCTATCAAGATGTGGAAGTTTATGATCAAGAGGATGGAGAAATAAAAGATCAACTTTTAGTTTGGGGAACTTATGATACATCAAAAGAAGGAGACTATGTATTGTACTATGAAGTGAGGGATTCTTTAGGCTTTACATGTATGAAAGAGCGTATTTTGCATGTGAGAAATGAAGCACCTGTATTAGAAGCTAAAAATCGTCATTTTTTTATTGGGGAGGACATCTCTGTTATGGAGTATTTAAGAAAGGTGACAGCCTTAGATAAAGAAGATGGTAATTTAATTGAGCAAGTTAAGGTAGACGCTTCAAAAGTCAACATTAATGAGGCAGGACAATATCCAGTTTATTACGAGGTCATAGATTCTGGTTCTAAAAAAGCAGAAGCTGTAGCAAGTATAACGATGATAGATCCTTATGCTCGATTGCCGCTTACTCATTATGTTCGTTTTATTGGTGTAGAAACATTAGAGACATTAGAAGCACATTCTACATGGCGTCAACAGCCATATAATCAATATTTACAGCAATATTTATCCTCACAGGAACCTATCATGGTTTATTCAAAAACATTATAAAAAGACATTTTAACGTAAAATGTCTTTTTGCTTACATGGGTTTTGGACCATGGAGATTGATATCTTTGGTATGTTTTGCAAAACGTTTATTTTCTGGTGGTGGCGTCATATAATGAGGACCGTAAAAAGTTTCTAAATAAGGTTTTTCATGACATGGGATAGGGAAAAAGGTGTCTTCAAAAGGAACCATTTTTGTTGGCCAAATATCGCTTTCTTTACATCGATAAGGTTTTAGTGGGGATTGGAAAGTCCAAGTAAGTGACTGTCCCACATAATCCGAATGGCGACACAAATAACTATAGAAAGAGGCATTAAAACGAAATAAGTGTTTTAATGGCAATGGGTTGATATGAATGTTTTCAAAGAAAATAATGATAGGTGTCAACAGTGTATTGATTAATCGAAGAGGAAGATCTAAAAGATTAGATTTAGAGACATGCTGATAAAGGAATACATCGATAAATAACCCTTCACAATCTGTACATTTATTTTTAAGTAAGACATTCATTTCTTTGATATATGTATTTTTCTTTCTAATTTTCATAAAAGGCCATGTGACGATAAAGCGACGATCTTTTTCGAAACAATGAAAAGTATATTGTTCAGGTAGATCTTCCATGGCTTTGATAAAACGTTGGTAATCTGTATCACGAATACCAATATCTAAATCATCGTCCCAAGGAATGAATCCTTGGTGTCTAATAGCACCCAATGTGCTTCCAGAAGCCAGAAAATAATCAATATGATGTTTTTTTAAAACAATATCAATATCTTTCATCATATCTAATAAAATGCATTGAACATCTCGAATCGTTACAGTTGAACCATCTTTTTGTGTTTTAATAATGTAGTCCATAAATAGCCTCTAAACACTTTTTTCAACAATCTTAATGAGTAATTGAACACTTTGATTCATAAAATCAATATCCACATATTCATGTTTTCCATGACAGTTATATCCCCCTGTTCCTAAGTTAGGACAAGGTAGGCCATGATATGTCAAATTAGCACCATCGGTTCCACCTCTGATGGCATGGCTTGTAGGAACAAGCCCTATGTCTTTCATAGCAGCTTGTGCTTTTTCAATAACGCGCATATCTTTTTCAATAATCGTACGCATGTTAGCATAAGTATCTTCAATGACTAAAGAAATAGTATGGTCACCATATTTTTTATTTAAGAAATCACGAGCATTTTCAAAGTCTCTTTTTTGTTTTTCAAGAAGTTGTAGGTCATGATTACGAATGATGTATTCCATATGGGTTTCTTCACAGTTACCTTC
>CANPGX010000060.1 GCA_947573745.1 uncultured Erysipelotrichaceae bacterium
CCACCTTCATCGACACGCAAAATAATAAATTGTCCTGGTTCACACTTACGTGCTACATAAGGTGCATGAACCACCATCTTTTCAACAACGTCATTTAACTTTTCTTTCCTAACAATGGTATACATAAATGACCTCCCCTATTTTATTGAATCATCTATTAAATTAAAATGCTTTTCACGACGTTGACATACCCCACAAACGATCCAACATAAAGCACACAATATCATAACCACAATGATGATCATCATCAATGCATGCATGAAAAAACTTTCTGGTAAAATACAAATCACAGGATCATAAACGGGATCAAATAACCAATCATCATTATGAAAGACAATACGATGAAAGGCTACAAACGCCATATTAAAATCTAAGCTAGCGATCAAACCTATGATGCTAGGCAACAACACGGTAGAAATGACACATGTTTTTAAAAAGAAATACATTTTCTCTTTAAAATAATGATATAAAATCACCCCTGAACCTATTCCTGAACATCCCCATAAAACATAAATGATATTGACAAGATCTTTCACTTCTTTAAAGTGATGGCTCCCCGAAGCACTCATCACAAAGTCTGGTAAATGCAGTGGGCCATGATAAAAAGGCGATAGATAATCAATCAATACATGATAATTACGCTGAAGCAACTCTCTTGAAAGACCGGTCTCTTGATCAATCTTCAACCATGTAATATCCAGATCATAAAGCCATGTCATATGAATGACCACAATAATCGCCGTGGTGATCATAAACAAAGCGACAACCCAAGAAAGCATGATATCTTTTTTATTGGTATAAAAAATCTTCACCTTTTTGTACCTCTACTTTAGATAAGCCATAAAAATCTTGTTGTCTTAAGGCTTCATAAATGCCTAGAGCAACACAATTTGATAAATTTAAGCTACGTGCATCCTCACTCATAGGAATACGATAGCAAGCATCAATATAACGTTTTAAAATCTCTTTTGGAATACCATCATGCTCATGGCCAAAAATAAGATAATGGTTTTGCATTACATCTCGATAACAAGCATCAGCATAAGTTTTTTTTGAATAACGGGTATAAAAATAGTACTGTCCTGGGTTCTTTTCCACAAAGCTATCAAAATCTTCATAGATCGTCATTTTTAAATCTTTAATATAATCTAATCCCGCGCGCTTCATATGTTTATCATCCAAGTCAAAGCCCATCGGTTTAATGATATGCAAATGTGACTTTGTCGCCACACATGTACGCATGATATTGCCCGTATTTTGAGGAATGGCCGGATGCACTAAGACAATATGGTTACTCATATTAATCTAGCTCCTTTAAATAAGCTTCCATCTTACGTAATGCTTTGCCACGATGAGAATAAAGATTTTTTTGTTCTGGCGTCATTTGCGCCGTTGTTTTTTTTAACGGTGGGAAATAGAAAATAGGATCATAACCAAAACCATATTCTCCTTGAGCCTGATCAGCAATTTCACCTTCCATAGTTTCTGTAAAAACCACTGTCGGTTGATTAGGCAAAGCCAGTGCTATAGAACAAACATAACGCGCACTGCGTGGCATATCTTTTTGAATATGATCTAAGATATATTGGTTTTTAATATCATAACTTGTATCCTTGCCTAAAAAACGCGCCGACTGGACACCTGGTGCTTTATCAAAAGCATCAATTTCAATACCTGAATCATCTGCTAAAACAGGTAAATGAACAATATCTCGAATAGCTTCGGCTTTAATTTTAGCATTTGCTTCAAAAGTATCTCCATCTTCTATGATATCGATATCTTCTTTCAGAACATCTTTCATCGATAAGACTTCCATATCTATATCTTTTAAAATTTCTCTTATTTCTTTCACTTTTCCTTGATTTGTTGTTGCGACAATGATTTTTTTCATATATAGCTGTTCCCCTTTTCATAACTATGAAAAAAGATAGATTAACATCCATCTTTTTTATTTTTTAAAATTAAGACAGGCACCATGAGGGCCAATAAACTCAAGCATACTTCAACACCGTATCCATTCATCAGATTGGTTGTATAAGCATAGCCTTTGCTTATCATCATACCACGTGTTATTAAGGTAATCAAGCATGTGACATTGATCAGTAAAGTGCTCATCAATGATACACGATATAACTGAGTAATAGCACTAATCTTGCGATGTCCCAAAATAAAGTCAGCATATTGACGAACATGTTCTAAATAATACCCGCCTAGGGTTATACCACCTAAA
Organism: uncultured Erysipelotrichaceae bacterium; assembly: GCA_947573745.1. Classification (GTDB taxonomy): domain Bacteria; phylum Bacillota_I; class Bacilli_A; order Erysipelotrichales; family Coprobacillaceae; genus CANPGX01. The sequence continues at coordinate 2,231 of CANPGX010000060.1, forward strand.
CAAGAAGAGGCTACTTCTATATGTTTACTTTCACCAATATACATTTTTTGACCATCTATACCTCTTAAGTAGTCCTTTTTCATTTCATCAGAGGTGGCAAAGTAAAGGTGATGTAAATGATAATACTTCTTCATCTTCATAAAATCATCGCCAGTTTTTTGGGTGAAGACAATACGAATCTTTCCCATATATTTAAAACGATTCAAGAAACGTCGATGTGCTTTAGTAAGATCCTCTAATTCTTCTAAATCTAGGACAACATATTTAGCTCTTAAAAGCTTTGAAAAATACCCGCCTTCATGTTTGATGGCGATATGTTGATGATATAAAACAGATAAACTGGCTAAAACACTATGCTGAAGACTGATTTCAAAGGGTGTAACACTCGCCATCAAGAAGAAAAATGATCCGCGATAACTTGCCTGAGCAAAAGAAGCACCGAATTCTTGTAATGTACTATATATGACTAAAAGACCTCCGATGACAAAAAGATAAGGTAATCCATGGATCCAACGACCCAATCTATAAAATTGCTTAGGTGAATCTAACATCAGCATTTTATAATCACGTAAGACCTGAGATCTTATATTCGTTGCCCAAACTTCTGATACTTGATAAGCCAGATGACCCTCCACAATGATCGATCCATCGAGAATTTCATCACCTGCTTTAAGCCATGTATAGTCCTTTTTTCCATCTAAAAAATAAGTATCTACTAAAGCTTCTCCTTCAATAATGATTCCCTTAAAAACAAGTTCCTCTCCATTGACCACTTCTAATACATCACCAACAGAAACTGATTTATAAGAAACACGATGACAACCATCTTCTTGCCGTAAAGCAACATTGACATCTGCTTTATAACTATCATTAATGACTCCTTGGCAACGCTCAATAATCAATGGGAAGATCAATCCGACAACTTGATAAGCTACTAACACTACTAAAGCTTCTATAGGATGTTGTCCTATTAAGGCAAGAAAGGTAGCTATTAAAATCAAAATATCTTGATCTAAAAAACGATGCATTCTTAAACGATTGAATGCTTTTTTTAAAACTTCCATCCCTAAAATAAAATAGGCTACAATGTAAGCAGGATAAGTCACCATGCTACTTGATTGCTTTTCTGTTACTAATCCTAGCGCTAACGCTATGAGCAACAAACCAATTAAGATCAATACTTTGCTCAAGATGACAGGTTCTTCTCTTTCTTCTTTTTCCATGTAACTCACAGCAATGTTTTCATCTATTCTATAAATGATTTCATGAATTTTTTCATGAATATCTTCTCTTTCTGTCTGTAAGTGTAGAATACCACTTTTCATATTAAAGTGTACGTGGAAAACATCTTTTAATTTTGTAATCTCATTTTCTATCTTTAATCCATCTTCAATAGAGGAAATATTTTTAAATAAATAAATTTTTTTTAAAGGGGTTGTCTTTTGCGGTTCACGCTTTAAAGACTCAGGCTTTTTTTCTTCCATGACGATCTCTCCTTTCGCTTATTTTATCATAAAATGGCGATGATGCCAAATTAAATTAAAAACAGCATAAAAAAGAGCTCTTTCTTTAAAAAGAACTCTATTTAGAATACTCTGTAAGAATAAGATCTTTATTCTTTTCTGTAGCCCAACGTACACCCCACTCATTATTAAACAACAACAAGTAATTTCCTTTGAGATCTTGGATCTTACGGGTATCACTGGATAAATTTAACTGCTGAAGGGCAATATCTTTATTTTGGATCCAACGAATATACTGATAAGAAAGTGGTGTTTGCACAATATCGACACTATATTCATTTTTTAAACGATACTCTAACACCTCAAACTGCAATACGCCTACAACACCGACGATAATTTCTTCCATACCACCTTGAATCGATTGGAAAATCTGAATAGCACCTTCTTGCGCAATCTGCGTAATTCCTTTAACAAACTGTTTACGTTTCATCGTATCTTTGTTTCTCACTGAAGCGAAGTGTTCTGGTGCGAAAGTAGGAATACCTTCATAACAAATTTTTTCTTTTCCTACACAAATCGTATCCCCGATTGAAAAAATACCTGGGTCAAAGACACCGATAATATCTCCCGCATAAGCTTCTTCCACCGTCTCACGACTATCTGCCATGAGCTGTTTTGATTGACTCAACTTTATTTTCTTGTTGCCTTGAACATGAAAAACATCCATGCCTTTTTCAAATTTTCCAGAACAGATACGCATAAAAGCCATACGATCTCGATGTGCTTTATTCATATTAGCTTGTATCTTAAAGACAAAGGCTGAAAAATCATGATTTGTAGGCACTAATGTTTGCTGATCAGTCTGACGTGGTAAAGGGGGTGTTGTCATATCCAAAAAATGATTTAAGAAAGGTTCTACCCCAAAATTGGTCAAAGCTGAACCAAAACATACAGGTGATAATTGTCCCTGTTGGACACGTTCTAAATCAAATTCAACCCCTGCACCATCTAATAGTTCCACATCATCCATTAATTGTTGGTATTGTTCTGGTGTCAATGCTTCTTTAATAGAAGCATCCTGAATATCTGTTTCAATCGCTAAGGCCTCTCTTGTTCCATTGATACCTTCAAAGCGAATTAATGTTTGCTTATCTCTTTCATAGACACCTTTAAATTCCTTACCAGATCCTACTGGCCAGTTGATAGCATAGGTGTCAATGCCTAATTCTTGTTCAATCTCTTCCAGAAGAGCGTAAGGATCTTTAGCGACACGGTCCATCTTATTGATAAACGTAAAAATAGGAATGTGACGCAATGTACATACTTTAAAAAGTTTACGTGTCTGATCTTCGACCCCTTTGCTTGCATCTATGACCATAACCGCTGAATCCGCCGCCATCAAAGTACGATACGTATCCTCAGAGAAGTCCTGATGTCCTGGTGTATCTAGGATATTAATACAAAAATCGCGATATTCAAACTGTAATACAGATGACGTGACTGAAATACCTCTTTGTTTTTCAATTTCCATCCAATCAGAAACCGCATGCTTCGTATTCTTTTTTCCTTTGACGGTTCCGGCTAATTGAATAGCCCCTCCATAAAGAAGGAATTTTTCTGTCAATGTTGTTTTCCCAGCATCTGGGTGAGAGATGATGGCAAAAGTTCTTCTTCTTTGTATTTGTCTTTCTAAATCTGTCACCACGTTATCCTCCTTTTTTTGTCTATTTTTTATCTTAATTCAGGTATGAAAAATTGTCAAGAATAGAAAAATCAAAGTTCTGCCTATTTCACTTCTTTTTTAATATATCGACAAGTTTCCTCTTCGCCATGATCTTTTAAATAAACCAATAGATGTTCTAAAAGGGCCATGGCTTCCTGATCTAACACATAGTATTGCTTTCTGGCGTCATAATATTCAAAAGCACTGCCATCATGATATTTTTCTTTTTGATAAGTTTTACTAGCAGCCACCCGATCACAGAACATTTCTAAAACATAGCGTTTAGGCATCTTTGTAGGTATAGCTCCTTGTGTTGTAAAATCTACCCAAAATTCCCAATGATGTTTATTTCTTCCTTTATGATGCAACCAAGCAAAAGAATAGCCTTTGACTTCTCTCTCTTTGGCATTAGGACTACGAAATCCTTGATAGTAGCGAATCCCTGATAAAAATTCACTTGGCATATATTTTGATAAATCATGTAAGATTCCCTGTCGATATAACCCAATTTTAAAGCAAAGTTTCATGACCAGCCATTTATGATGATTGATCGTTCTTAAATGTCCTAAAAATGCTTTCATTTTACTCTCCTAATAAATGATATTTTCTGAATCCTTCTAAAATACCATCCTCTTCACTACGCTTAACAACGTCATCAGCTGCTAAAATCAAATCAGGATGCCCATTGCCCATCGCTATGCCTACATGACAAAACGACAACATCTCTAAATCATTCATGCCATCGCCAAAAGCAATGGTCTGTTGAACGTCATGCTGATAATAATCTAAGATAGCTTGGATCCCTTTGACTTTATTGACATACTTATTCGACAAATCGGCATTATACAACGTTAAATGATCATATCCATGATTAAAGATCACAACATCAACATCATCTTTTAAAATCCTTTGTACTTCTTGTAGAGCTTCTAAAGAAGCACAAACAGACGATATCTTATATACTGGTTCTTGCTGATATTGCAAG
>CANPGX010000061.1 GCA_947573745.1 uncultured Erysipelotrichaceae bacterium
AGCACCTGGAGCTAGTAATTTACGAGGATCAAATCCTTTACCTTCTAAATCTTTTCCAGCTTCAATGTATTGACGTGTTGCTTCTTGGAAATATAATTGACATTCTGTATTGACATTGATCTTAGAAACGCCTAAGCTAATCGCTTTTTTGATCATGTCTTCAGGAATACCCGTACCACCATGTAATACTAATGGTTTTTCACCAATTTCTGCTTGAATGGCAGCCAAAGCATCAAAATCAAGACCTTTCCAATTAGCTGGATATTTACCATGAATATTACCAATACCAGCAGCTAACATCGTTACACCTAAATCTGCAATCATCTTACATTCTTTAGGATCTGCAACTTCCCCAGCGCCTACAACGCCATCTTCTTCTCCACCGATAGATCCAACTTCACATTCAATAGATAAACCTAATGCTTCACATTTGGCAATGATTTCTTTAGATTTCTCAATATTTTCTTCAATTGGATAATGTGATCCATCAAACATGATAGATGAGAAACCAGCATCAATTGCTTTTTTAGCCCCTTCATAGCTACCATGATCTAAGTGTAAAGCCACAGGTACAGTAATCTTTAATTCTTCTACCATAGCTTTAACCATGGCTGATACTGTTTTATATCCTGTCATATATTTTGCTGCACCTTCAGATACTCCTAAAATGACAGGTGAATTTAATTCTTGTGCAGTTAATAAAATAGATTTTGTCCATTCAAGATTATTAATATTGAATTGACCTACTGCATAATGTTCTCTTCTTGCTTTTTCAAGCATATCTTTAGCTGATACTAAACCCATTTTCAAATCTCCTTTTCATTTATTGTCCACTATTATTTTAAACCATTTTCCATTGTTTTTCCATACGTTTTACATTTTTTATCTTTCTTTGATGGACTTTTCAATGCGACGCAAACCTTCTTCAACATTTTTTCTTGGTGTTGCAAGATTCATACGCATAAAGCCATGACCTTGACTACCAAAAGTAATCCCTGAATTCATCTTTACCTTTGCATCATTTAAGAAAAAGGCTTCTAATGCTTCATCTTCCATATTTAAATAACCAAAATCCAACCAAGCCAAATAAGTGCCTTCCAAAGGTACCATTTTGACTTCAGGAAGATGCTCTTGTAAGAAATTTCTCACACAGTTTGCATTTTCTTCAATATAAGCACAGAGTTCATCAACATATTGATCTCCATGGCGATAAGCTGCCTCACAAGAAATAAGACCAAACGCATTGACACTGCCCATACCTGTACGTCCTTTAAAAGCAGTGAACGACGCTCTCATTTCAGGATGCGCAATCAAAATATTAGATGCTGCCAAACCAGCTAAATTGAAAGTTTTACTTGGTGCTGTACACACGACTGAAAAATCTTTAAAACTTTCATCCACATCATAGAAGCAAATGTGTTCATGTCCTTTCATGATAAAATCTGCATGAATTTCATCTGCAATAACGATCACATGATGTTTTTTACAAATATTTCCTAATGTTTTTAACTCTTCTCTTGTCCAAACACGTCCAATTGGATTATGAGGATTACATAAAATAAATAATTTAACTTGTTCTTCAATGATTTTCTTTTCCAAGGCTTCAAAATCAAATGTATAATGCCCTTGCTCATTCATTTTAACTTCATGAAGCACTAAGCGACGTTGATTATTAACGACAGCACCTTTAAAAGGAAAATAAACCGGATCTTGAATCATGATGGCATCACCTTCATGGGTAAAGGTGTTCACCATCGCATTGAGTGCAGGGACAATACCAGGTGTTGTCACGATCCATTCTTTTTCAATATGCACATGATGACGTCTTTCTTCCCAATCCACAACACTTTGAAGATAATCATCACTGACAATCGTATAACCATAGATGCCTTCTTTAACTTTCTTTTCTAAAGCTTCTTGAATCTCTGGCAAGACTTTAAAGTCCATATCTGCCACAAACATAGGCAAAGTATCTTCTGGTACTGTATCCCATTTAACACAATGCGTATTTTTTCTATTCACTATTTCATCAAAATGATACATAATTCACCCTCCATTTTCTTTGTTAGTTTTATCTTAAACTCGTTTTATAGGATAGTCAATCTTCTTTTGAATATCACCTACACCATTTATTCTTTAACTAAAAAAACAGTCCTATTTTTCTAGACTGTTTCTTTATTAAATAGAATTGAGATCTTAAATAAATCTCCATCAATAGTAATCTGACACTTCCCTTTTTGTACTTCTGTAAAGCTTTTAACGATAGCTAGACCTAATCCACTTCCCTGTCCACTACGTGCTTGATCCCCTCTGACAAAACGATGCATAATTTCTTCTTGATCAAAATGCATTTCTTCTTTAGAAATATTTTTAAACTCTAAACATACATGTTGGCCATCATCTTTCATATCGACATAAACACGAGTATTTTCTAAAGCATACTTAGAAATATTAATAAAAATATTCTCAAATATACGATAAGTCTTTAAACTATCTAATGGATAAATATGCTTTTCCTTAGATATATTAAACCTTACATCTAACCCTTTTTCTTCTAAAGCATCTTGGCACTCATAATAAGTCTGCAAAATAAGACTTCCTAAATCCACATCTACAATATCTAAAGATACATCTCCACTATTGACTTTACTAACTTCAAAGAGATCTTCAATCAATTTCTTTAAACGTAATGTATTTCTTTCTAAAACTTCAATATAAGATTGACGCGTTTGTTCATCGAGTTGCGGATCCTTTAATAAGTCAACATAACTAATCAATGAAGTTAAAGGCGTCTTAAGATCATGAGATACATGGCTAATTAGTTCAGTCTTTGTCTTCTGTGACTTGACTTCCTCATTGACTGCTTTTTCAAAGCCATCCCTTAAATGGGCCAACTCCTCTTTGATAGGATTAAAGAAACCGAGATCTTCTTCTAGATCCATATCAAAATTTCCTTGCGATAATGCATGAATCGTATGACGTAAAATTTGGTAATCTATTTGAAATTGTAGTGTTTTTTTCCTTAAGAAAATGAATAGACAGATGGCATAAATCACACATAGGATCCAGCCAAAAACAAAGAATGAGCAGAAGATCATCATGATGGCCATATTTCCTAGTACAAAATAAACCAATAGACGATGTCCTTGATTTTGTAGATCTAAATGTAAGAAATATTCAAAATTATCCTTTATTTTAATCGCTATCTTTCCCAATAATGTATTCTTTTTAATATAAGCGACAAATCCCATCTTGAATACATATTTAACGAGAAAAGCACCAAAAGAAATAAGATAAAAATAAATAAACCATAAACTGATATTGATAATGCTCATAGTCCAAGGACCATTTAATCGCAATTTCTCTACTTCTCTGACAAACTCTCCACTCACGCTGGCCGTTCCTAAAAACATGATCATGGTCACTGTAAAGACTAGCATCCCCATCCATAAAAAGGCATTACATTCAAAGAGTTTATCTTTAAAGCTACGATAAGGTTCTGCTTCTGTTTCTAGCTGAATGGACACGCTCCAAGTATAGATAACCACAAGAATAGCTCCAAAGATTAACATCAGTGAAAAATAGCCCATAGACATATCATTATAATTCAAATGATACGTAAAATAAGATAATTGATCTTGTTCAATCGCAAAAATAAAACGACAATTTTTTAAAGAAAAAGTATTTTGATGATCAAAATAAGTACCTTCTTCTCTTGTAAAAAGGTTTTCTAGTTTCTTTTCATAATAATGTTGATTACCATAACGTGAACTAAAAATGGAAGCATGCCCTTGGTCATTATAATCAATTTCTATCGCCGTAAAATAGCGTTCATCCTCTAACAAATCTTTGATTTGAAGATCTGTCTTTTCAAAATTTGTCATCACTTCACCCGTTTGTGTATTAAGGCCATAATATTTCATGGGTGTTTCTTTTAAAGTATAATTATAGTTCCATAAGGCCTCTTGATACTGGGCAACTGCTTCTTCTTCAACAACATTTTCAACACCCACATCATTGGCTAAAGCAACCATAGACTGTTGATAAATAGACATCATGTCATATTGAAATGAGGATTCGTCTGCAATATCCATCATGCTTTTTTTTATTTCATCATAATGGCGATAAAACAACATCGATCCACTAAGAAATAACAGTATTGTTGCTACGATAAAAAGATTTTTTTTCTTCATTTTTTTACCTTCTTTCATACTTTTCTATTTTATATCCCACTCCCCAAACTACTTTTAAATACTGTGGATTTTTAGGATCGATTTCAATCTTTTCCCTTAAATTACGAATATGCACCATCACTGTTTCATTATTGATAGCATCTTCTTTCCAAACTTTTTCATAAATTTCATCAACTGAAAAAACTTTTCCAGGATAAGACATGAGTAATTCTAAAATCGCAAACTCTTTGGGGGTCACCTTCACACTATGATGGCCAACATGAACTTCTCTTGTATCTAGATTTAACTCTAGCTCTCCCACACAATAGACATGTTCATGTTGGCGATCGACTAAATGAAGGAATCTTTCATAACGTCTTAATTGACTAGCCACTCTGGCTAGTAACTCCATGGGAACAAATGGTTTTGTGATATAATCATCTGCGCCAATATTCAAACCTGTAATTTTATCAATATCTTCAGATTTCGCACTTAATATCATAACAGGAAAATCATAACGTTCTCTTATTTTCATTGTTAATGTTATTCCATCCATCACCGGCATCATGATATCGATAATCGCTAAATGAATCGTTTCTTTTTCCAAAATAGATAGACCTACTTGTCCATTCTCAGCTAAAAACACTTGATAGCCTTGATTTTTTAAATAAATCGCAATAGCCTCACGAATTTCTTTTTCATCTTCTACAACTAAAATATGTTTTCCCATCTTTATTCCTCTTTTCCTATCTCATTATAATGAATGGTTCTAAAATTTCCTATGGTAAAATTCTAAAGATTTTCTAAAGATGTTGATGTTTTTGAATAAGTTTCCGATAAAATAATAGGCCACATAAAGATATCAATCCCGTGAATACAAAAATCAGAAAACTCAAACGATAGTCTTTAGCATAGAGTGTATCTCCCCCTAATGTACTCGTGATAACACTAGGGATGCGAGCAATGGAAGAAATCCATAAGAATGTAGTTAGTTTCATAGATGTCATAGGAATAAAATAAGTCAAGAGATCTTTAGGTGTTCCTGGAATAAAGAAAAGAATGAAAACAAGACGTTCAAGATGATCTGTCTCTTTTAAAAAATGAAGTTTTTGAATATCCTGTTCTTTAAAAAAGTATTGGATCCATCGCTTACCTATCTTTGAAACTGCGATATAAATAAAAACAGACCCTATAGCCGCCCCTAACAGACATAAAAACATACCTTCCCAAGGTCCATAAATGTACCCCGCACTCACTTCGACAATCTCTCCTGGTAAAAAGACAAAAACCACTTGTAACATCATGATGCCACTTAAAAGGAGTTTTCCTAAAACACCATAAGATTTTAATCGTTGACATAGAACTTCTGGATCTTTAAATAAATTCATCATGGGTTGATAAAGTAAAAGACATACAAGTCCCATCATGGCTGTCGATATCAATATGATTTTTATTTCCTTTTGGTATTTCTTTAACCATTCCATAGATATCCCTCCTCATTGCTTCTATAGTATAGCTTGTCATCTTAAAATATTTTATCTGAGAACATAAAGGAATTTTTAAATACTTTCTTAAGAATTTCTAAAGATGTCGTATTTTATTACCCGGGAAATCTTTTTGTCGATATTTTGACGATGGTTTTATTTTTCACAAGCTAAGATAGCGATGAAGCAACATATTTGATATAATAAGGAAAAGGAGTTGAACAATATGAAATATGTGTTGATTCATGGTCATTTATTTGATGGCACAAAAGATGCGATTCTCAAAGAAAATGTCCATATCTATGTTGAAAACCAAAAAATTATTGACGTTGTAGAAAATGAATCTACCCCTCAAGCGGGGTACGAAGTCATTGATTTAAAAGGGCGCTATATCTTACCCGGCCTTATCAATCTTCATGTTCATTTATTTGGTTCTGGTAAACCAAGTAAAGTGTTAGGGGGAGGTTCTCTACAACAAACTGTTATTAAATTAGCCTCTACATCCTTGGGTCAAAAGATACTTCACAAAATCATAGCCGAAAATATGAAAATGGCACTTTACTCAGGGGTGACAACCATACGTGGTGTTGGCGATTTTTTCTACTCTGATACTTTTATTCGTGACCAAATTCACCAACAAAAAATGATCGGTCCTACACTTTATGTCTCTGGCCCTGCAATCACTGTAAAGGGTGGCCACGGTGATGGCACTTTTGCACTCACATCAAATGATAT
>CANPGX010000062.1 GCA_947573745.1 uncultured Erysipelotrichaceae bacterium
TCAGTCAATTCTCTCACACAAGACCAGATGGCAGTAATTGCTTTTCTGTTGTGCAAGTATCTTATAGAGCTTTAGGAGAAAATATTGCCTGGGGACAGCCTACACCTGCTGTGGTCATGGAACGCTGGATGGGTTCAGATGGTCATAGAAAGAATATTCTAGATAGTCGATTTACAGGTTTAGCTGTAGGTGTAGCAGAAAGTAATGGTACCATGTACTGGGTACAAATCTTTATCGGATAAAAAATAACGAAGTGGATCCAATGAAAAAGGATGCACTTTTTTATTGCATCCTAACTTCAAATTTAAAATATTGTTCTTGAAAATAAACTTGTTGAATGATTTCTTCTTTTGAATAAAGACCTAAACGTGGTGCGACAACCCACTTTTCTTCAACATCGTTTTCACGATGAATAACAGCAATAACGACACCCCGATAAGTTTTCATTGCTTCTTTAACACCTAAGACATAGGCATCTTGATAGTCACCATCAGGAGCCATGATCCCCTTAACATAACCATAATGAATAGGATAATATAAATGAGGGAACTTTGGATGAACAGAACCTAATGGACGGTCAATATGAACTTCTACATATTGTCCGATGATAGATGTGCCATTGAGATTCATAGGAATTTACCATATAAAATTAGATTTAGCTGCTTCACCATTATCGATTAAGATATCTTGAGCAGTCATAGACTGATTAATCACTGTCACAAAATAAGCCCAGTCCGCTATTTCTTCAACAGAAGCCCATTTAGGAAGAAGCGTTTCGTTCATCACAGCTTGCCAGAGTTGAGGATCATCAATGATGTGACGATTTAGATCGGTTAATACACCACCAGGAGATAAACTATTAGCTGTGGCATGAAACTTTGCAATACGTAAGGCTGTGCTTTTCATATAAGACACCATACCGCCTTTGCTAGCGACATATTCAGGGAATTCGGCTCCTGTCAAAGCACTGGCAGAAGCAATAAATAGAATACTATGAATATTTTTTTGAATACCATAGTTCTCAGTGATACGCATTGTTCCTTTAAGATTGATATCAATATCTTCTCCAGAATTTTGAACACCAGCATTATTGATAAGAATATCAATAGGAGGTAATTTAGGAAGGTCTCCTTTAAAAATATCTGTTAAATAATGTGTATAATAGCTATGTTCAATGGTTGATGATAAACGATCCAAGCCAAAGACTTGATGCCCTTGATCTAAAAATTTTATCGCAATAGCCTTGCCAATACCTTGACTGGTGCCGGTAATTAATATATTCATATAAGATACTCCTTATTTAGATTTGATATATTCAAAGTAGTTTTTACCTACTTGCTCTTTTTTCCATTTTTGACATACAACATAACCGATAGGTGAAAAAATGACTTCACAAAGAAGCTCAACAATCATCCCAGAGATAGAACAAGTGACACATTGTAATAAACTCCATCCAAAGAAAACATGACTCACAATCAAAGCAAAGACAAAATTATCACAAAATTGACCCATGGCCGTGGAAATATATGAACGTGTGGAATAAGCTACAAAACTGTCAGCATTTTTTTTAAAGATGTGACCAATACGATCATTTAAAAAGTTATTGATAAAGGCAGAAATGATAAAGGCTATGGAACTTCCAAGCAAGACATACCATGTTCCAGAAATGGTATGATCTAAAGCTAGATTGATCATGGCTTGATGACCCTCAACATAGGATTCTGACCATATACCCGGAATATTGCCTGCAATGAATAAAATAAAACAAACGAAAAGATTGATTCCAACTGCAAAAATAGAAATTTGAGTGGCTGCTTTAGGACCAAAATGCTTCGTTATCACATCCATAGACAAAAAAGAAATCCACGAAACAATGATACCACCATCAAGGGCCAACCAATCTACAGGTAATGTTATACTCTTATTGGCCAATAGATTCATCGTGATAAGAGAAACAGCAAATAGTGTCACCATTGTTGATGGTACATTCCTTAATAGAATGCTCATTTCTTGGATTTCATATTTTATTTTTTTAAACATTGTAAAATTCTCCTTGTTTTTTATTGGTAAGATGGTTAATCAAGAAACATCTCTTTTTTAATGACAAATCACATTATAGACATTCCTATTTTAGATGTCAATCAGAATCGTAGAGAGACTTTGTCATTTGAGAACTCTATATTTGAGTTCAATATAAGAATTTTTTAAGACATGACATTCTAATAACTCTAATGCCTTGAGTTGATGGAGTTCCTGAGGAAAACGGATAGATGTACCATCTATCATGGTAGGGGTATCTTTACCTCCTACAAGAAGAGGTGCCACCACAAGGTGAACATAGTCAATGAGGTTTTCTCTTAAAAATAAGCCATTGAGAGAACCACCTGATTGAATCGTTATAGCTTTAGCACTGTATTTTTCTTTCATATCGATTAATAAGCGATTTAGATTTAATGTATCATAGGATAAAATATCAAGATTAGTATATTTTTTTTGTAGTCCATAAGCTTCATGATGTTTACAAGTCGTCACAAGAATCAATCGATCGACCCAACGACATAAATAATCAATGCCATGTTGATTTAAATGGGGTTTATTATCAATGATGATAAAACGACAAGAAAGTTTATTGGGGATATTCATTTTTTCATTGATCCCTATTTTAGCCATGACTCTACCTGTATTTAATGAATAAAAATCTGTTGTGGCTTCAATATCATAATATTGTTGAAGGCCCTCTTTAACACCTGTGATTTGACACCAATCTTTATCAACATCTAGACAGTCTTGTGAACCACTATTGATTTTTCCATCAAGTGACGTGAGAAGGAATAAAGTTGTGATGGGTTTGTCTTTCATAGCGTCATCCTTTCTTTATGAGATAGAAGTTTTTTGCCTTTTTAACGTCTATATTCCTGTTAATTTTTTGAATGAATTTGCGTTTAAGATCGTATTTGAAATAAATTCTCCTTTATAAAAGTTGGCCCAATTGTTAAAGATACAAGGGGCGTTTTTAGCCTTTTCTAAGGAATCTATGTGGATAAAATGAATTTTAATATCATGTTCTTTGGCATATTCAGTCAGCTCTTGAACCTCATATTCCACATAAGGACATGCATGACTATAATAAATAGTAAATTCCTGTTGGTCTATTTTCATGAGTCTGGCACCATCGTTAAATTGTGGTGTTTCACTCTGGTCAAAGGATAAAGCTAATAGTTCATAATCTTTAATAGTGTCTACGACTTTAAATTGATAATGCTCAAAAAATTTCTTTTCACTAATAAAGGGTTTCTTCTTTTTCGAAGTAAGTGTGCACACACCACTCATTCCTTTTGCTTTAGCTTCATTGATGGCATACATCAACAATTCTTTGGCGATGCCTTTTCCTTTATAGCTACCAGCAACCCATAAACAATAAATATACATATAATTGTTTCCACTAATTGGAACCCAAGCAGTTTCTAGTGGTTCATATTCAATAAATATTTTTCCTCTAGCATTTAGCTTTCTAAAAACATGACCTTCTTCCAGTTTGTTTTTAATCCATTCTTTTTTGCAGTCTACACCTTTTTGATGCTTTTTATCTTTGATGGCACAACATAGATGTTCATCATCGATATTTTCTAATGTTAAATTGATATATTCATTCATATTATTTTTCTTCTAAAGATTGTATTCCTTTCATGATAATTTCTAACGATAACTCAAAGCTTTCTTCGATAGATATGGGATTTCCGAAAGCATTATTGTTAACAAGTAAAGCAAAACCTTCTAAAAAGCTTCTTAATGTTCTTATAGCGTGATGAATATGCTCATCACTCATATTGAGAGATGACATGATCTTAAATAACATATCAAATAATTTTGTTGTAGCTTTGTTTTTTTCAGTACTTTCAAATTTATTGTACCAAAGCATCGCTGTAAAAACGCCTTTGTTATGGATCGCATAATGATAAAAAGCATAACACATCTTTTTTAATGCATCATAGCCTGCTACGCCAACAGCAGCGTCAATTATTTTCTCTTCCACTTGTTTCCAGCCATAAATCATTAGTTTTTCTTTAATATCATCAAGACTAGAAATATGATTGTATAAAGATGGTGATTTAATATTAAGTTCTTCAGCAATCATCTTCAAAGATAGATGATCTAGACCTACCTTATTAGATAATCTTGCGGCAGTTTCAATAATCAGTTCATAACTAATATTGTTTTTTGTCATCTTTTACCTCCTTACTAATTATATTAATAATATAACTAATATAATTAGTTTTGTCAATAATAAAAAGAGAAACTAAAAAAATAATTTCTCTTACAATCTTTGATTAAATTCAGGTATCCATTAATCTAGTTTCCTATATTTATCTCAATAATGGTCAAGTTCATTTATTAAAGCCACAGTGATATCTTTGGCAATGATGGCTGCTTGAGCACAGTTTTCTTCAAAATGATCAATACCACTGTGTTTAGCAGTATCAGTAATACAGCGTATAGAAATGAATGGGAGATGATTTACATAACAAACATGGGCAATGGCAGCTGTTTCCATATCGACTGTTTGGCAAGCGAATTGATCATTGATTTCTTTTCGTCCCTGATCTGTGATAAAAGATTCACCTGTAACCATTTTGCCCCAAACAACCCTTTGCTTTAATTGCATTTTCTCAACGGCTATTTTAGAATATTTTATTAATTTTGGATCTGCTTCAAAAAAGATAGATTTCATCCATGGATGATACTCAGTTAAAATATCTTTGGCAACATCGTGATAACAAACCTGAGTAGAAATGACAGTATCCAATATTTCAAGTTGAGGATCCATCCCTCCTGCTGTTCCAGCATTAACGATACAATCCACACAAAATAAATCGATTAAAAGTTGCGAGGCTATAGCAGCATTGACTTTGCATACACCAGAAAACACGGCAACAACTTCTAAATGATTTATAGTTCCTTGATAAAACTCCAGCATAGCTTTTTTAGTCTTTTTAATATCCTTTATCATAGGTAAAAATGGAGCGAGTTCATCATCACTTGCGCATACGATACCTATTTTCATAATTATACCCTCCTTAAAAAATTAAGTTTATATATCATTTGATAAAAAGAATAAACTGCATTTAAGAATTCACATCAAAGCTAATTTCTAAACTCATTAGAATATCATGGATGTCATTTTATACTTGATCATCTAATCTTTTAGATAAAGCGTAATTTATTTGTTTCTAATTTCAATTATTTTCTTTATATCTTCATACCTTTGATCATTATCTTCTAAATCTATCATTAACCATTTTTGATTGTTTCCTTCTTTTGTTTCTTTGTAAATTTGTTGTATATCATAACTAAAAGATGAAAATATATTTTCAAAAGTTTCTTTTTCTTTTTTACCAATCACAATTAATACTGTAAAATAGTTTTTTCTTGGATATACAGTGCATAAAGATTTACTCCCTTTTTTAAATTTTACATTCCACCCAAATTCCCAGTTACATTTACTAAATTCAAATTTAGGTTGTACATTATAAGTATTTTTCATATATTGGCAAAAATGATCCCACAAGTCATTATTGATATATTCCTTCATTTCATATTCGGTTGGCATATAATTAATATTTTCTTTATTAAACATAATTTTCTCCTCTACAAATGACTATTGTAATAATAAATTAACATTTTTATATTTGAAAAATATCTACCTAAATATTAACCATATCTATATAATGATTATAATGCTTTTGACAACTATTTTAAACCTATTATTCGTACTATAAATCAAACGCCTTTCAAAACAAACAAAAAAGATTAACCGAAATTAACCTTTATATTTTGAAAGTCGATGAGTTCGACTTATTTCCTTATGGTGCAGATGGAGGGACTCGAACCCTTACGATCTTAAGATCACTAGCGCCTGAAGCTAGCGCGTCTACCAATTCCGCCACATCTGCATATATGTATAGTTTAACATAATTGATGCAATAAAAAAAGGAAAACATGTTTCCTAGTCTTTACGTTGAATGATATCGTCAATAATACCATAATCCAAAGCTTCTTTGGCGTTCATATAATAATCTCGATCTGTATCATGTTGGATTTTTTGCAGAGGTTGATGGGTATGAAGGGCTAAAAGTTTATTGAGTTTTTCTTTTTGATAGATGATTCGTTTTGCTGCGATTTCCATATCACTTGCCTGACCACCACTTTGTCCAAGAGGTTGATGAATCATAATTTCACTATTAGGTAGGGCAAAACGTTTATTTTTAGCACCTCCACTTAATAAAAATGCGCCCAT
>CANPGX010000063.1 GCA_947573745.1 uncultured Erysipelotrichaceae bacterium
TTATTAGGGGAAGATTTTATTCATGGAGATAGCTGTGCAATGATCTTAGGGGATAATATTTTTCATGGCCATGGTTTAGATAAAAGATTAAAGAAAGCCACTCATAAGAAATGTGGTGCGACTGTTTTTGGATATTATGTAGATGATCCTGAACGCTTTGGTGTTGCAGAATTCGATGATCAAGGTAAGGTGATTTCTTTAGAAGAAAAACCAAAGCATCCTAAGTCTCATTATGCAGTGACAGGATTGTATTTTTATGATGAACGCGTTGTCGAGTTTGCTAAAAAAATCCGTCCAAGTGCACGTGGTGAACTTGAAATTACAGATTTAAATCGTCTTTACCTAGAAGATAAAAGTCTAGAAGTGACTCTTTTAGGACAAGGCTTTACATGGTTAGATACGGGAACACATGAATCTTTAGTTGATGCCACCAATTTTGTGAAAACGATTGAGACACATTCTCATCGAAAAGTGGCATGTTTGGAAGAAATCGCTTATTTAAATGGTTGGATTTCGAAGGAAGAACTAGAAAAAGCATGTGAACTTTATAAGAAAAATCAGTATGGACAGTATTTAAAAGATGTTTTAGAAGGGAAGTATATTGATTAAATGAAAGTCATGGAAACAGATATCCCAGGATTATTGATTATTGAAACAGATGTATTTGGTGATCATCGAGGATATTTTACAGAAACTTACAATCAACCCAAGTACCAAGCGATGGGTATTGATGTTGAATTTGTGCAAGATAATATGTCTTTTAGTGCACAAAAAGGGACACTCAGAGGACTCCATTGGCAAAATCCTCCTTATGCACAGTCAAAACTCGTTTCTTGTACAAGAGGAAGAGTGATTGATGTGGCTGTCGATATTAGAAAAGGAAGTCCTACTTATGGAAAGTGGGTAGCTACAGAACTGAGTGCAGAAAATCATCGTCAGTTTTTTATTCCGCAAGGCTTTGCCCATGGTTTTTTGACGTTGAGTGAAAATGTGGAATTTCGCTATAAAGTAGACCATGTTTATCATAAAGATTCAGAAGGAAATATGCGTTATGATGATCCAACCGTTCATGTAGACTGGGGACGATTATTAGAAGGTATAGAACCTATTTTAAGTGAGAAAGATAAGAATGGTCCCTATTTAGAAGAAGCTAAAAATAATTTTGTATATGAAGGAGATAAGTAAGATGAAATTTTTGGTCACAGGTGGTGCAGGGTTTATTGGTGGAAACTTTATCCATTACATGGTTAATCAATATCCAGAAGATGAGTTTGTTAATTTAGATTTATTGACTTATGCTGGCAATCTTGAGACATGTAAACCGGTGGAAGGAAAACCTAATTATCATTTTGTTAAAGGGGATATTGCCGATAGAGACTTTATTTTTAATTTATTTGCCAAAGAAAAATTTGATGTCGTTGTCAATTTTGCCGCAGAAAGTCATGTAGATCGTAGTATTGAAGATCCAGAGAGTTTTGTAAGAACGAATGTTATGGGGACGACAACCTTATTAGATGCTTGTAAAGAATACGGAATTCAAAGATACCATCAAGTATCAACAGATGAAGTTTATGGGGATCTACCATTAGATCGTCCAGATTTATTTTTTACTGAAACAACGCCATTACATACATCAAGTCCATATAGTTCTTCAAAAGCTGCTGCTGATTTATTTGTATTGGCTTATCATCGTACTTTTGGCTTACCTGTGACGATTAGTCGTTGTTCAAATAACTATGGACCATATCACTTCCCAGAAAAATTAATTCCTTTGATGATTTCACGTGCATTGGCTGATGAATCCTTACCTGTTTATGGCACAGGAGAGAATGTGAGAGATTGGCTTCATGTTTATGATCATTGTGTAGCGATTGATTTGATCGTTCGTCATGGCCGTGTTGGGGAAGTTTATAATGTCGGTGGACATAATGAAAAAACAAATTTAGAAGTCGTTAAAACCATTTTAAAGGCCTTGAATAAACCAGAATCATTAATTAAATATGTAAGTGATCGAAAAGGTCATGATTTAAGATATGCGATTGATCCTCATAAACTAGAGACTGAACTTGGTTGGAAACCAAAATATACTTTTGAGACAGGTATCCAACAAACGATTCAATGGTATTTAGAAAATAAAGATTGGTGGCAAAATATTCTTTCCGGAGAATATCAAAATTACTTTAAAAAGATGTATGTTGATAAAGGAAGAGTGGAAGAATGATGAGAGTTCTTGTCACAGGTGTACATGGGCAATTAGGACATGATATTGTAGAAGAATGCACTAGAAGAAAGATAAAGGCTATTGGTGTTGATATTGAAGAAATGGATATTACCTGTGCTTCACAAGTTGAAAACATCATTCGTCAATCAAAGGTCGATGCAGTGATTCATTGTGCTGCTTTTACAGCTGTGGATAAGGCGGAAGATGAGGTTGAACTTTGTGGATTAGTCAATAAAACAGGTACAGAAAATATTGTTCATGTTTGTCAATCTTTGGATATTCCTATCATGTATTTTTCAACAGATTATGTTTTTGATGGTACGGGTGATACACCTTGGATGGAATATGGAAAAAGAGCACCTTTAAATGTTTATGGCTTAACCAAATATGAAGGTGAATTAGCTGTTGAAAGTTACCCTAAACATTTTATTATTCGTATTTCATGGGTATTTGGCGTCAACGGGAATAATTTTATTAAGACGATGCTTCGTTTAGGAAAAGAAAAAGGAAGAGTTAGTGTCGTTTATGATCAAATCGGTTCACCTACTTATACAGAAGACTTATCTAAATTAGTGGTTGATATGATCCAAACAGATGCTTATGGGACATACCATGCTTCTAATCAAGGTTATTGTAGTTGGTACGAATTTGCTTGTGAGATCTTTAAACAAGCGCATTTAAATGTGGAGGTAACGCCTGTAAGTTCTTTGGAATTTGTTACGAAGGCAAAGCGCCCTAAAAATAGTCGTATGAATCAAACGGCATTAGATGACCATGGTTTTCATCGATTGCCAGACTGGCAAGATGCTTTACACAGATATTTAGAAAAGTTATAGTTATCCATATCGTCATGATATGGATTTTTTTATTGAAATAGTTGATAATTCAAAAAAATGGAAGAAGTGAGAAAATTTGTTAAAAGGGTTTAAGAAGATGTGTTTTTATGGTATTATTTTTAAGAGTGTCTATATGGTGAGAAAACGTTTTACCCATCGTTATCAAGAGATATTCTATGGATTTGATGAACGTATATTTATTGAGGAAAGGGAAATGTATGAAAAATATTTTCATTATCGGGTCAAAAGGTATCCCTGCAAACTATGGTGGATTTGAAACTTTTGTAGATGAGTTAGTTTCTAGAAAGGTTGATCCAAATATTCAATATCACGTTTCTTGCTTATCAGATAATGATAGAGAATGGACTTATCATAGTGCTCATTGTTTTAATGTCAAAGTGCCTTCTATTGGACCTGCAAAAGCTGTTTATTATGATATAGCAGCATTGAAATATTGTATCCAATATATTAAAAAGCACGCATTAAAAGATGCTTTGGTTTACATCTTGGCTTGCCGAATTGGGCCTTTTGTAGGGAAATATGTGAAGCAGCTTCATCAATTGGGTTGTCTTGTTTATGTCAATCCAGATGGACATGAATGGAAAAGGGCTAATGGAATTATTTTATTCGTCAGTATTGGAAAGTTTCTGAAAAATTGATGGTGAAACATGCGGATTTATTGATCTGTGATTCTAAAAATATTGAAAGATACATTCAAGAAGATTACGCTTTGTATCATCCAAAAACAACTTTTATCGCTTATGGGGCGGATACTTCAAAATCATTATTGAAGGATGATGATGAAAAACTTCTTCATTGGTACGAAGAGAAACATATCAAGGCTAAGGAATATTATTTAGTTGTAGGAAGATTTGTTCCTGAAAATAATTATGAAACAATGCTTAAAGAATATATGAAATCGAAGACAAATAAGGATTTTGTCCTTATCACCAATGTTGAAAAAAACAAGTTTTATGATGCATTAAAGGAAAAAACGCATTTTGATCAAGATCCAAGAATCAAATTTGTGGGAACTGTCTATGATCAACAGCTTTTAAAAAAGATTAGAGAGAACGCTTATGGTTATTTACATGGTCATGAAGTGGGTGGAACAAACCCATCGTTATTAGAGGCCTTAGCGACAACAGATTTAAATCTTTTATTAGATGTTGGCTTTAATAGAGAAGTCGGGGAAGACGGTGCAATGTACTGGTCAAAAGAAGCAGGAGACTTAGCTCATTTATTGGATACAGTAGATGTATTGGAAGAAGAGGATATCAAGGCACTTTCTAAAAGAGCTCGTAAGAGAATAGATGAGGCTTACAGTTGGAATTTTATTGTAGATAAATATGAGGAGATATTAAAAAAATAGTATGCGAATATTACATTATTTTCTAGGTTTCCCCCCTTACAGAAGTGGTGGATTGACAAGGTATGCATATAGTTTGATGACTTCTCAGTCTAAGCGTGGCGATGTTGTTTTTGGATTATGGCCGGGACGGATGAACGGACTTTCTTATACTAGAATTATCCGACATAAAGACATCCAAGAAGTTCAAAATTATGAAATAGTGAATCCTTTACCTGTTCCTTTAGATGAAGGTATTAAAGATCCTCAAGAATTTATGAAAACAGGTTCTAAAGAAGTATGGATAACATTTTTAAAAAATAAGAACATAGATATTATACACGTACATACTTTAATGGGATTATATAAAGAATTTTTAGAAGCAGCCAATGAATTGCATATCAGGCTTATTTTTACAACACATGACTATTTTGGGTTATGTCCGAAAGTTATTTTGTATCATGATGATCAGGTTTGCCAATGTCATCATGATTATCATGATTGTATTCAATGTAATGAAACGGCTTTATCGATAACGAAAATAAAACTACTTCAATCACCTTTATATCGTTGTATTAAAGATACTTCTTTAATAAAAATATTGAGACAAAAACATAGAAAATCATTTTTTTCAGAAGAAACACAAAATTTAAAGCAAAGTCAAAAAGATACAGATAAGTTATGCTTAGCATATGCATTGTTAGAACAGTATTATGTTTCTATGCTTTTAAAATTTGATTTAATTCATTTTAATTCAGAATTAGCTAAATCAATTTATATGCAATATGTTACTCCTAACAATTGGCAGGTTTTATCGATTACACATCAAGATATTTCAGACCATCGAGATTTGAAGAACATACCTTCTGATATGTTGCGTTTCACCTGTTTAGCACCAGCTAAATCATTTAAAGGATTTAAAGTTATCAAGCATGTTTTTGATCATTTATGGTCTGTAGGAAGGAGAGATTTTATACTTAATCTATTTGGTCAAGTAGATGAAAGTTCTCCTTATATGAACATTGAAAAAGTAGGATTTACCCAAGCCCAATTACCACAAATTATGCAACATACAGATGTTGTTTTGGCGCCCAGTGTTTGGTATGAAACTTTTGGATTTACAGTATTGGAAGCTTTGAGTTATGGGGTACCAGTAATCGTGAGTCATCATGTGGGAGCAAAGGACATAATTGGTCAGGCAGGTATTATTGTTGAAGCGGGATCTGAAGAAAGTTTCTATGATGCAATAGAAGGTTTGACAAAAGAAAAAATTCAATATTTAAAAGATAAAGTCAAAGAAGTTGATATTAAAACATGGGATATCTTTTTGAAACAAAATGATCAGTTATATAAAGGGGAGGAGGAAATTTCTTGAGAGTTAGTCAATCATTAAAAAAAATATTTTGGAAACTTCCGCTTCCTGCCAATATAAAAAGAAAGATGCATGATACCTATGCAAATAGAAAATTTGCAAGTGAAGAAAAACAAATAAAAGACATTACATTAATCAATGACGCTTTAGTCATTCACGATTATGCTTATGAAATCTTAAACTTTCCTACTAGAAAATCAGAATATAATTGTGAATTTCAAAATCATCAATCAGAAGATCAAAAGACAACACTCATTGCCTATTATTTAACACAGTATTCTCCAGATGAGCATAATGATCTTTGGTGGGGAAAAGGTGTGACAGAATGGAACAATGTTATGAAAGCTGTGCCACAATTTCCTGGACATTATCAACCTAGATTACCAGGAGAATTAGGTTTTTACGATCTAAGGAT
>CANPGX010000064.1 GCA_947573745.1 uncultured Erysipelotrichaceae bacterium
TGAACAGAAACTTTTGATAGAAAATATATTAAAGGAGACATCCTTAGAAAAAATTTATCATCTTTTGACTGAAAATAAGACTTAAGTAAAGCAGGAAGATCCATATGATCTTTCTGTTTTGCTTTATCACTAGTGAAAAGGGATGAAATGGTGTAGAATGGAAGTCGTGGAGGAGATGCACTATGCAGCAAAGAAAAACAAAAGCATTAACGACCGGAGCAATGATCAGTGCTTTATATGGCTGTCTAGCTTTATTAAATACTTATACAGGCTCTCTATTGGATATTTATTTTTGTTATTTTATGGTATTCCCATTAGTTTATTATGGTTATCAATATGGTTGGAAAAACAATGTTTTGGTGGCTGTAGCTTCTTTTTTTATAATGGCTATTTTTGGTGTACCATTTTATTTGGTTTTTGGTACTGGCTGTTTGATTCAGGGTGTTTTTTTAGCAGAAGGAATGCGTAGAAAAAGAGCATCTATGAATTTATTTATCGAAATGACGCTATTAGCTATCTTAAAATATGTCTTGATCGTCACACTATTTCAAAGTTTTGTGGGGATAGATTTTTTAATGGAATTAAAAATGATGGTTCAAGAAATGCCAGCTTTTTTACAAGATAAAATATCTTATCAGCAAGTTTTGTCTTTACTACCAGTTTTATGTTTATGTTTATCGTTGATCGATACGTATTGTATATTGGCTATTTGTTCTTTGGTGGGACGGAAATTTCAAATTTCATTTCCTTTTAAATTATCCATTATAGATTTTCATTTATCAAAAACTTATGGATTTATCGCGCTAATTTTGTTGATTGCAGGCTACATTTTTGAAAATAATCTCTTTTTGAATATTCGTACTTTTGTATGCGTGATATTTGCACTTCAGGGGCTTTCTTTATTAAGTTACGTATTATGGGTTCATCATCAAGTGAAGTATCTGTTGATTTTAGTTATTCTTATGTTTGTTCCTTATCTTAATGTCCTTTATATCGTTCTGGGAATCATCGATATATTTAGTGATTTAAGAGAAAAAATCATGTATAATAAAATAAACAGGAGTTGAGAAGATATGACAAAGAAATTGTTACAATATCGTAATAGCTTCATGGCGATATTAGTGGCTGAATTTGCCTTGGCCATTGCTTTCTATAGTATTATTCAAAATGATGCATTACTGGTTTTATGTGGTTATATTTTTGTAAAAAATATTTTATTGTTGATAGCTATTGTCTTTTTATATAATCGTATAGAGGAAGACCGTTTAGAAGTCAAGACGATTTTAAATGAAGATGCCTCTAATATTTATTTATTTGGTGGTATCGGTGTTATTTGTTATGATGATAAAAAAGATATTGAATGGACAAGTGATATTTTTAATGAGTTGGATGAAAAAATTGTAGGTAAGAATCTGTTGACTTGGCAACCACGTTTAGAACGTCTGTTTGTTGAAGAAACGATTGAGACGATAGAGATTCATCATCGTATATTTGAAGTCTATAATCATCATGAACATCACTTGCTTTATCTTAAAGATGTGAGTGAATATCGCTATTTAAAAAGAGATTATTTACGTCGTGAGCCTGTGTTGGCTTATTTGACCGTAGATAATTATGATGAGGTCATTAATTCTGTTGACCAACAAAAATCTGTTTTAATTCAATCTAAGATTCGCCAAATGATTTTTGATTGGGCAGAGAACTATCATATGATTATTCGACGTTATAAATCGGATGGGTATATTTTATTTTTTACAGAGGAAATCTATCATCACTTAGCTGAGGATAAATTTGATATTCTTGATAAAATAAAAAATCAGGCTAAAGAATTTGATGTTTTCTTAACAGTGAGCTTAGGGGTCGCAAGACAAAGTGAGCATGTTCATGAACTAGATGAAAAAGCGACCAGTGCCTTGACTTTAGCTTATTCTAGAGGCGGTGACCAGGTTGTAGTCAAGTCAAAAGAGGATGCGATTCGTTTCTTTGGTGGTACAAGTGAGGCTTATGAAAAGAATAATAAGGTACGTGCACGTGTTATTGCTGCTTCTTTAGTGAGCTTGATTAAAGCGGCAGATAATGTATTAATTATGGGACATACAGAATCCGATTTAGATTCTTTAGGAGCTTCTATTGCGATGTATCGTGTTTGTCAAGCTTACGGTATAGAAGCGCAAGTCGTGATTAATCCAGAATCGCTAGAAGAAAAAACGAAGAAGATTTATCAGAATCTTAAAACGATAGATGAATACAAAAATATGTTTATTTCTGTTTCAAGGATAGAAGAATCTATCTATATGAGGACGCTATTGATTGCTGTAGACCATCATCGTCCGTCTTTATCCATTGCACCTCTTTTATTAGATCAGGTCAAAGATATTGTCGTGATTGATCACCATCGTCGAGGAGAAGAATTTGTGAAATCACCTATCTTGACGTATTTGGAACCATCTGCTTCTAGTACGGTGGAACTTATTGTTGAGATTTATGATTATATGGATCGTCGTATTCGATTAAATGAAACAGATGCAACGATTATGTATGCAGGAATGCTCATTGATACCAATTCATTTAAGTCAAGAGTGGGCGTTCGTACATTTGAAGCAGCAGCGCAATTAAAAGATCGTCAGGCAAATATTGCTTTAGCTTATGAGTACTTACAAGATGATTATGAAACAACACAGGCAAAAATGTCTATTATGCATCACGCTTATCCATTAAATGATCAGATTCTTATAGCTTATGGCGATGATGAAGAAATTTATTCAAGAACAACACTGGCAAAAGCCGGTAATGAACTGATTGGTATCAGTGGTATCTTGGCTGTCTTTACTTTAGCTAAGATTAATAAAACAGATATTGCAATCAGTGCAAGAAGTATAGCGGAAATCAATGTTCAAGTCATTATGGAAAGTTTGGGTGGCGGTGGCCATTTTGGTATGGCTGCTTGTCAGTTAAAAGAGACATCTTTGCTTCAAGCTATTGAAATGTTAGAAGAAAAAATTAAAGAATATTTAGAAGAAAGGACGGATTAGAATGAAAGTCATTTTACTTCAAGATGTTAAGAAAGTTGGAAAAAAAGGAGAAATGGTCAATGTAGCGGACGGCTATGGGCAAAACTTTTTAATCAAAAATCGATTAGCAGTGCCTGCAACAGAGCATGGTAAAGAGATATTGGCTAGACAAAAAGAAGAAGCAAGACTATTAGAATTGAAAAAGAAAGAAGAAGCTGAAATATTACGTTGGAATTTAAAATTGCTACAGGAAAAGATGGACGTACTTTTGGGAGTGTATCGACCAAACAAATTGCGGAAGCTTTGGAAGAAGTATATGATATTAAGATCGATAAACGTAAAATTATTCGCGATGGATCGATTGCTTCTTTGGGTGTGACAAAAGTCAATATTGAACTTTATAAAGGGATTATTGGAACAGTGAATGTTCATTTAGGTGAAAAATAATGGTTAGAGTATATCCACACGATATTGATGCAGAGCGTTCATTATTAGGGGCTATGTTGATAAGCCAAGAGGCCTGTTTACATGTTTTGACATCCTTAAGTACACATGATTTCTTTATAGAACCTCATCGTGTGTTATTTGAAGCGATGGATCAACTTAAAAGTCAAAATGTCCCTATTGATGTTACGACCATTTCTACTCATTTAAAGACCATGAATTTGTTGGATAAGGCTGGCGGGTTAGATTATATTATTCAATTAAGTGAATCTGTTCCTACAGTAGCCCATACGAACTACTATATGAAGATTGTAGAAGATAAATCTTTATTGCGTCGTTTAATCGATGAATCTACGAAAGTCATCGATCAGGCATATGGAGAAATAGAAGATATGTCTTCTTTTGTCAGTGAAAGTGAAAAACGTATTTTAAATATTACGCGTGATCGTAATGCTGGCGAGTTTAGAAGTGTTTCCAATATTGTTCGTGATGTGAATAAACGCTTGGAAATGTTACAGGAAAGTCAAAGTGGTGTTTTAGGTGTAGCAACGCGTTTTAAAGAATTAGATCGTTTGACTTCTGGATTACAAAAAGGCGATCTTATTATTCTTGCAGCTAGACCTTCTATGGGTAAAACAGCTTTTGCCCTTAATATTGCTCATAATGCAGCCAAGGATTCTAAAGAATCAGTAGCCATTTTTTCTTTAGAAATGCCAGCAGAACAATTAGTTAATCGTATCATTAGTTCTATGGGGGGCATTGATGGTATGCAATTAAGAACTGGTGAAATTATGAAAACTGATCCAATGCGTTATGCAGCGGCAGCAGAAATGGTGAGTCAATGTAATCTTTATATTGATGATACACCCGGTATTCGTATGAGCGATCTTGTCGCTAAATGTCGACGTTTAAATACAGAACATCCATTGAAATTAGTGATTATAGATTATTTGCAACTGATTATAGGTTCTAATCATAGTGCTGAAGGAAGACAACAAGAAGTCGCTGAAATATCTAGACAACTTAAGTCTCTAGCAAGAGAATTGAATGTACCGGTTATCGCTTTAAGTCAGTTATCACGTTTAGTTGAACGTCGAGAAGACAAACGTCCGATGCTTTCTGATTTGCGTGATTCAGGATCTATTGAACAAGATGCGGATATTGTTGCTTTTCTTTATCGTGATGATTATTATAAAAGTAATAAAGAAGGTTCAAAATCAGATGATACAGGGATTATTGAGGTTAATTTGGCTAAGCATCGTAATGGATCTACTGGAAAAGTTGAACTCGCATTTGAAAAAAATTTCTCTCGTTTTTCTGACCTGGCTAAAGTTGGACCAGATGGAAAACAGATTGGTACACGAGATTTAAGAAAATAATCCATCTCTATGGAAGGAGATGGATTTTTTTTAAGTCCTGTAATAAAGTAGTAGGATTTGTATATTGATATCCTCTTATGCCAGCTTTTTTTGCTCCTGAGATGTTTTCTTTTACATCATCAATAAAGAGACATTCTTTAGCTTGTAAATGAAATTGTTTTAAAAAGGTTTGATAAATGATCAAGTCAGGTTTAGCCATTTGATGAAGAGCAGAGGCAAATAGTCCATCAAAATCATTGAGAAGTTTACATTGGGATTGGAAAATAAGGAAACGAACAGAAGTATTTGATAACAAATAAAGGTGATAACCGCTATTTTTTAAGGCTTGAATGATGGGTGCCATACCATCAATTTCTATTAAATGAAGATGCCAATTCATAAAAACTTCTCTAGCAAGATCCACATCTTTAGGATCTAAAGATGTGAGCATATGTTGGAAGGCTTCTTCTTCACTCATAAGGCCCTGATCTAATAATTGCCATTCCTTACTTTGGAAAATAGCTTGAAGGAATGATCTTTTTTGATTTTGATTTAAAGGAAACTGGTCTAAAATAAAAGATGGATCAAAACGATATAGGACATTTCCTAAGTCAAAGATAATATTTTTAATCATTTTTGTGCTCCTTTCAATCAATAAATGACATTCTTTTTAAAGAATAAACATATTATATAGTAAGTTTGTGAACATCACAAGCAATTTTCAATGAGATAGGAGAATCAGTATGAATGAGACATTAGTAAGCCTAGTTCAGGCCAATATATCAGGTGCCATGCAAGCCAGTGAGTTTTATAAGGGACTTTCTTCTTTGGCACCAAATCCAACGACACAATCTATGTTGATGAATATGTCTAAAGAAGAGGATCAAAAAGCGTATCAATTTAATCAATTACATCAAGAACTGATGGTGAGCAATTATCATCCAATTACAGAGCGTGTTGATATCAAAGGTGGATTTAAAGAAAATCTTTTGTATGCTATCGATAATGAATTGGTGGCATATCGTGAGTTTAGTGCCAATGCATCAGATATGTCTAATCATAAATATTGTGCCCTTGCTAGAGAGAGTGCTGTATTAAATAATATCCATGCAATCAGTCTTTTAACGATGTACGTTGTGGAATAAACAATACTGTTTAACAGTATTGTTACATATAAAATGTTTAAAAAGTCTTGCTTTTGGGTATAAATGCTGATAGAATACAAAAGTCTTCAAAAGAAAAAATTAAAATTTCTTTTTTATGGTATATTAAGTATTGATTTTACAATAAGTATTTGATATACTAATAAAGCATCAAATGGAGGCTTAGCTCAGTTGGGAGAGCGTCTGCCTTACAAGCAGAGGGTCAGCGG
>CANPGX010000065.1 GCA_947573745.1 uncultured Erysipelotrichaceae bacterium
ATACATTTTCATGTATTCCTCAAAGTGTCTGTCATCTTAACTTAATGACATTGAGGAATTCCTCTTCTTTTTGAATGTTATTTAAATTAACGTCCTAATGCTTCTTCTAAAGCTGACATAACATCAGTTAAAGAAATTGTACATACAGCAGCTAAATCTGAACCTTCAACAGGCACATCTGTATGACCATTAGCTTCACCTAATTCGATAGCTTTAACATCTGCTAAAGTCTTACCAACTAAGTATTCTTCTAAGCCAGCAGCTTGTTCATACCATTCTTTACCGATTGGAGAAGCACCCTTCATGTTGTAGTCTTCTTTCTTTTCTAATTTAGAACGGAATTCAGTTGTATCTGGTTTAGTTTGTTGAACATCTACATTAGCCCAAACGATCTTACCATCTTTGTCTAAAGCTAAAGCTGTCACAGTTGTATCAACTTCGTTATCTTTAACTGTATTTGTTTCACCAACAACAACTTTTTCAGCGCCAGTTACAGCTTCTGCATTTGTGTTAGCTTCTACTAAAGCAGCTAAGAAATCAGTCATTGACATTGTACATACAGCAGCTAAATCTGAACCTTCAGCAGCTACATCTGTATGACCATTAGCTTCTACATATTCATAACCTTTGATTTCATCAACAGTTTTTCCTACAAAGAAAGCTTCCATATCTTGAACTTGTTCATACCATTCTTTACCAAGTCCAGAAGCACCCTTCATGTTGTAGTCTTCTTTCTTTTCTCTTTTTGTTCTTACTTCATCATTAGCACCAAAAGTATGTTGAGCAACATCGAAGTAAACTGAAACGATTTTACCATCAGCATCTAAAGCTAATGTACACATTGTTGTGTTAACTTGTCCTTTTTCGTCATTTTTGTTTGCAACCATACCGAAACCAACTTTAGCGATACCATTGTCTTTTTCGTTAGGTTTCTCCCCACTGTTACTGCAACCAAATAACATTGTAGCACTCAAAAGAACAGCTAAAATCTTATTTAATTTTCTCATAAAAATCTCCTTTCAAACTATGAGTTGTAATAATTTACGTCTTTTATTATAACTTTCTTTATACTAAAAAACAATAACAAAATAGTTATTTTTTGTGAAATTATTCTTTATATCATGATTTAATTTTTTTCAAAAAACGAGTCCTTTATTTGATAAACCAAAATCTTACCCTACACATAGCACGTGGTATTCACTTCGTTAATAAGAAAAGCCATAGTGGAATAAACCACCATGGCTATTTACTATAAACCATCGTCTTTATATTTTAAGCTGTTACTTTAACAGTCGTACCATCAGGACCTGGTGTCGAATTTAAATATTCGGCAATTTCAGTTTTCTTATCAGCTGAACATACAACACATGTTCCTACTTTACTGACTTCTCCTTCTACTAAAGCAGAAGCAAACCCAGCACATCCAGGGAAACCACAACCACCGCAATTAGCGTTAGGTAGCATTCCCATAACTTGATCAACACGTGGATCATTTTCAACTTTCAAGTACATATCTGAAATGCCTAATATAGCACCTAAGATACCACCGATAATAGCTAGCGATAATACTGCTTGAATCACTCTGATTCCTCCTTGTGATGAGCAGGATGATGGGTACAATCGACAAGTCGACAACCATCACAATCTGCTGTTAGATTTTCACACCCTTTGGGTTTAGGTGTACGCTTATTCGCAAGATAGAGACCGATATAAACAAATATCAACAGCCCCATCCATAAAATGGCTGTAGTCATTGCTTAAACGATACCTGCAATTCCTGCCATTGCAAAAGCCATGATACCTGCTGTAATTAAAGCAATAGGTGCACCTTTAAAAGCTGCTGGTACATCAGCGATTTCTAATCTTTCACGAATCGTCGCAAAGATATAGATGACTAATGTAAAACCAATAGGTACTGCAAGACCAGCCACCATAGCTTCAACAAAATTATATTTTGATGAAATATTATCTAATGCTACACCTAATACGGCACAGTTTGTTGTAATTAAAGGAAGATAAACCCCCATAGCTTTATAAATTTCTGGCGATGTTTTCTTCAAGAACATTTCAACAAATTGAACAAGAGATGCAATCACAAGAATAAACGTAATTAAATCCATATAAGTGATTTTTAATGGTTTTAATACTTGATGATACAACAGATAAGTAATGATGGAAGCAATAAAGATAACAAATGTTACTGCATACCCCATATTTAATGCATTTTTAGAATTCTTAGATACGCCTAATAAAGGACAAACTGCTAAGAAACGATTTAATACAACGTTATTGACTAACGCTAATGAAATAAATAAACCAAATAATTCCATCTTATTTTACCTCCGCTTTCTTAGCTCTATTTGCCTTAAAGTTTCTATATCCTTCAATCACACCCAAGATCAATCCTAAAGATAAGAATGCTCCTGCAGGTGATGTGAATGAACTGATTGCATAATCTTTAAATAAATTAAATGAGAATAATACTTGTTCAGCATTTAAAGGATTATTTAATGTAATACCGCCTGTGCCCACCAATTCACGGAAAGCTGAAATGACAACAACGGCTAATGTATATCCTAATCCCATCCCAATAGCATCTAATAATGAATCAAATAAACCATGTTTGCTGGCAAAAGATTCAGCACGACCTAAGATAATACAATTGACAACGATCAATGGAATGAATACCCCCAAAGAAGTATATAATTCAGGCGTATAAGCATTCATGATCAATTGGACACTTTTAACCAATGTAGCAATCACAACGATATACACAGGAATACGAATTTCATTAGGAACAATTTTTCTAATCGCTGAAATGATTATATTAGAACAAATCAAGACTGCTGTTACTGCAACACCCATACCAATAGCATTCGTTACAGTTGTCGTAATCGCAAGAGCAGAACACATTCCTAACAATAATGTAAAGATTGGATTTTCTTTAAATAGACCATTTTTTAAAATATCTAATTTAGACATGTCTTTCTCCTCCTACTTATAATTTTCTGTATAATGTGCTACAGCTTCTTTGATGGAATCAACCACGGCTGTACTCGTTACTGTAGCTCCAGATAATGTATCGATAGACTCATCGATTTTTGTTCCTACAACATTATTTTTAAATTCATCTGTACCGACACGTGATCCAAAACCATTCGTTTCATTAGATAAATCTAATGCGGCAAATCCTTTGAACGTGCCATCAGATCCAATAGCGACTAAATAAACACATGGTCCACCATAACCATTTTTACTACCTTTATAAACGTAGTCACCATTAGACACCTTATAAACACCTTGTAGTGTCGTATAATCACCAAAATCAGCTTCAATAACTTCAAAAGTCTCTCCACCGGTATAAATTTGTTGTAAGTTTGCTCTTTCCTTAGCAATAGCTGCTTCTTTAATAATAGGTTCTGTCACATCATTCACAGCAGATAAGCATAATCCAGAAAGTGCACTCACAATAGCTAAGAAAATAGCTAATTTAACTGTCTTCATATTCTGCCCTCCTATTTGCTTGCTGCAATTGCTTTTCTAATTGCAGTGACAATACCTTTCGTCGTCATTGTACAGCCTGTTGCTGTATCCACACCATCTATCGCATCAAATGCAAATTCTGCATTTAAATAATTACGATAGAAATCACCAGCAGCACCATCTGTCTTTAAACCTTGAATTAAATCGGCACCAAAGTATTCTGTCTCACCAGCATACTCTAATACTTCGACACTCTTAACAACCTGATTAGCTTTATCAACAACAACTTTGATCTTCATTAAGTTGCCGCCTTCACCATAGCCTTTTTCAGACATGATATACGTATAAAGATCACCCTCTTGAGAAATCTCCATTTGACTGACTGCTACAGCACCCTTAATAGCCATCATGATACCTTTAGATGTCATTGTACATCCTGTTGATGTATCAATACCATCAATCTCTGAAATGGCAAATTCAGAATTCAATACTTTGTTGTAGAATTCACCAGCTGCACCATCCTTCTTTAAGCCTTCAATTAAATCAGCTCCGAAGTATTCTGTTTCACCTTTATATTCAACAACTTGAACAGCTTTAACGACATCGCCTTCAACCGTTACATCAATCGTCATCAGGTTACCACCTTCGCCATAACCTTTAGTCTGCATTGTGTAAGTATTTCCGTTAATGGCTAATAATGTCCAGTTATGAGCAGCTGCTTCTTCTTCAGCTTTTCGTTTAGCTTCTTCTTCTTTTCTCTTTGCTTCTTCTTCAGCAGCAATTTGATCTGCAATCACTTGATTCATCTGTGATTTTGTAATACCACCGATACATCCAATAGCCAATACAGCAACTAAACCAATCATCATATACTGCTTTTTCATATTTTTATTGGTTCTGCCAACAACGATATGATCGATCCAAGGTGTTAACATATTCATGATTAAGATTGAGAATAAAACACCTTCAGGATAGTTAGCCGCTAAACGAATCAACATCGTTAAGAAACCTAATCCCATACCAAATAAAATTTTTCCTAATGGACTGGTAGGTGAAGTCACTGGATCAGTGGCCATAATCAAAGATCCAAACACTAAACCACCCATCACTAAGTGCGTAGCGACATACATCAACATATTTTGACTAAACATCACAGAAGCCACAGCAGCCAAAACGGCAACTGTTGATAAATAAGCTAATGGAATACGATAATCAAAAACTTTTCTCATGGCTAAGATAATTCCAATGATGATAATTGGTAAAACAGCATTTTCACATAAAGCACCAGATTTGAACCCTAATAAAATTTCATTGAATGGAATTTTTTCAAATAAAGCACTGATATTATGCCATCCACCTTGTGAAAATAACGTCACTGGTGTAGCCCCTGTATAAATATCTGAACCTGCTTTTGGTAAATAAGACACTAATTGTGAACTAAAAGATAAGTGTACCACAACACGTCCTACTAAAGCTGGATTAAAGATATTCATACCAAATCCACCATAGACTAATTTACCAAAGAAGACTGCAATAAATGCTCCAATCGCAACAACATAATAAGGTGTGCCCACAGGTAATGTGAGTACAAAAATCAATGGTGTTACAAATGGGAACGTTGTTTGTAAATGTTCTTTGACTGATTTTTGTTTACGAACACATGCATAAAGTGATTCAACCACCAATGCAACCACGACTGCAATCACGTACATCAATGCAGCATGGATTCCATAATCACTACCATTTCTCATGTATTGGAAACCAACTGTATATAACGCAATAACCAATAAACCTAAAGTAAGGTCACGCATAATTCCTTGTGTTGAAAGTGATCGTCTATAGTTAGGTGATGTTCTTTTTAAAGTAATTTTCATAAGTCCCTCCCCTATCGTTTCTTTTTAGCATTCGCTAAATTGACACGACGTTTTCCTTTCACAACCATATCTGTCACATCAATTTTACTTGGGCACACGTATGTACACATACCGCATTCCACACATAAATTGACTTCTAATTTTTCAAGCATTTCAACATCTGCAGCCTTTTCACTTTGGAGCAAACGCACTGGCTGTAAATGCATTGGACAATGTTCTGTACACATACCGCATTTCAAACAAGGAAGTGGTTTGATTTCTTCTTTTTTCAATACAGTAATACCATTGTGATAAGTACATGTCACAAATGTATCATTCATCACAGATTGTCCCATCATTGGGCCACCACCTAAAACGATACCTTCACAATCATCATCAATATATCCACCGATTTTTTCAACGATATAATTGACAGGTGTTCCTACCGGAACATCAACGTTTTGTGGATTTTTCAATCCATTTCCTGAGAAAGTCACAACACGACGTGTAATCGCTTGTCCTTCTCTTAAACCTTTTGAAAATGCAATGGCTGTAGAACTGTTATTGACGATCAAACCAATTTCAGAAGGAAGACGTTCATAATCTTTTTTCGTCACTTGTTTGATCAAGACTCTTTCCCAGCCCATAGGATAGCGATCTGGCACTTCTACAGGTGTGATATTTGGCCAATTTTTAGCCTCTTCAACTAACAATTCCCATAAATCTGGTTTATGTTCTTTGATCGCAATGATCGCTTTAGGTGCATCTGCCGCTTTCATCAAGAAATGAACCCCATCAAATAACGCTTTGATATCACGTTTCATCGCTAAATGGTCACTCGTTA
>CANPGX010000066.1 GCA_947573745.1 uncultured Erysipelotrichaceae bacterium
AACAAGATGATATAGAAGGATTCATGGAGCGATTAGAGAATGAATTAGAAAAACAACGACAACAAGAAGAAGTCCTTCAACAACAAGCTTCTTTATTGGCACAAAGAGAAATAAAACTTGCTCAAAAAGAAGAGAAAATGTTGAAAGCATATGAAAATTATCAAGAAAAAGCACAAGAAGAAGCCAATCATGTCATAGAAGAAGCTATGCTGAAAGTGGATAAGATCATGAAAACGCTCAATGAAGAACATTTGAAACCACATATAGCCACACAAGCTAAACGTCAGTTGGAAGAAGCGATGTATCAGCATGAGGAACTCTTAGAAAAAGGAGATGAAAATTATCCTTATCAAGTAGGAGATCAGGTTTATATATTATCGATGAAGCGTCAAGGTGAAGTGACTGGCTTAAGAAACCAACAAGTGAGTGTATCTATAGGAGGGTTAAATCTTCATTTAAAAAAATCAGATTTAAGATTTATCAGTAAAAAACCAAAAGTGAAAAAAGTGGTTTCTGGTCAAGTATCAGTTAAAAAAAGTTCTTCTATGCATTATGAATGTCATATTATTGGGATGAGATATGAAGAAGCTATGAATGAAGTCGATAAGTTTTTGGATGATGCTTTGCTTCATCATTATAGTTCTGTGCGTATTGTACATGGTATGGGAACTGGGGCATTAAGAAAAGGTGTTCATGCTTTGTTGAAGAAACATTCGGCAGTAGATCATTTTCGTGATGGTGGTGCAAACGAAGGTGGTTTAGGTGCTACTATCGTTTATTTTAAATAACCATGGCAAGTGAAATCATTAGACACAAGCTTTCTTTGTTGCCATTGCAACCAGGTTGCTATTTGATGAAAGATGCCCACCAAAACATCATTTATGTTGGTAAAGCAAAGAAACTTAAAAATCGTGTTAGTTCATATTTTAATGGTGCTCATGATTATAAAACGACAAAACTTGTACAAGAAGTTGTTGATTTTGATTATATTGTGACCAAGAGTGAAAAAGAAGCCCTTCTTTTAGAGATTAATCTGATTAAGGACTACGACCCTAAATACAATATTATGTTTACGGATAACAGTTATTATCCATATTTAATGTTGACCAAAGAAAAGTATCCACGTTTAGAGATCGTTCGTGAAGTTAAAGATAAAAAGAATCATTATTTTGGTCCTTTTCCTGATGCCACGGCTGCTAGAGATATTTATAAACTGTTAAATCGTCTTTATCCATTAAGAAAATGCCGACATCTGCCTAATAAAACATGTCTTTATTATTCTTTAAATCAGTGTTTAGGACCTTGTATTTTGCCTATAGAGGCCCATGTTTATGAAAAGATAGCTGCCGATATCACAAAGTTTATTAAAGGGGATACCAAGGAATTGCTTAAAGAACTACAAGAAAAAATGCAATTAGAAAGTGAGCAACTCCATTTTGAAAAAGCGATGGAATACCGTGATTTGATCAAACACATTCAGCATGTAACAGCCAAGCAAAATGTTCAGTTTAATGATGCCACAGATCGAGATATTATCGGTTATTATGTCGATAAGGGATACTTAAGTATTCAATTATTTTTTATGAGACAAGGTAAATTATTGGCCAGAGATATTAATCTTGTGCCAGCTTATGGGGAGATTGAAGAAGATATCATAGATTTTATTTTTCATTATTATCAAAAAAATACATATCCTAAAGAACTCTTGGTACCAGAGAATTTAGATACATCGATGTTAGAAGAGATGCTAGAATGTAAGATCATTAAACCGATGAAAGGAAATAAAGCACAACTGGTTCGTATGGCATGTGATAATGCTAGAGAAGTTCTCCAACAAAAATTTGATTTGATGGAGAAAAATGAAGCTGCTACCGTAGGTGTGATGAAACAGTTGGGGCAATTATTAGGCATTGAAACACCACATACCATTGAATTATTTGATAATTCTAATATTCAGGGAGCTTATGCTGTTGCAGGAATGGTTTGTTATAAGGATGGAAAACCTTCAAAGAAAGACTATCGTAAATTTAAGATTAAAACAGTCGATGGTCCGGATGATTATGCCAGTATGAAAGAAGTCATCTATCGTCGGTATTATCGTTTGATGATGGAAAATAGGCCTTTACCTGATATGATTATTGTTGATGGAGGTAAAGGACAAATTAAAAGTGCCAAAGAAGTTATTGACGCTTTGGGGCTTCCTATTTGTATTTGTGGTCTAGCAAAGGATGATAAGCATGCTACAGCCCTCTTGCTCAATGATCAAGGTGAAAGCATCATCATCGATCGTCAATCACCATTGTTTTTTCTTTTGACACGAATGCAAGATGAAGTCCACCGTTATGCTATTAGTTTTCATAAACAAGTGCGTGGGAAGTCACTTTTTGCTTCTATTTTAGATGAAGTAGAAGGGATTGGGCCTAAGCGACGTAAGGCTTTATTAAAACATTTTGATAGTGTTAAGAAAATGAAAGAAGCTTCTATAGAGGAACTATCGGAAGTATTGCCTAAAGAAGTTGCAAAAAATTTGTATGAAGTACTTCAACGTCATTAACGCTCCTTTTATTTTTTCATATAATACATTGATAAAGGAGGAAATGATGTGTTACTTACCAAAAGAGAAAGAGAAATTTTTGATTTATTGGTCAAAGACCATACAACGAAACAAATTGCTTCTAAATTGAGTATTAGTGAAAAAACTGTACGAAATCATATTTCTAATGTGATTGGGAAACTCGGTGTTGAGTCGCGTATCCAAGCTGTTTTAGAATTGATTCGTCTTAAAGAAATAGAACTATAGCACTTTGCTATGGTTTTTTTATATATTCAGTGTATAATAAAACGAGAATGAGGTGATGAGATGAAATTAAAACGATGGCATGTATTCTTCATAGCGGGAATGGCTTTCTTGTTATCGTATTATCTTCTAAATACTAAATATGATCGTTTTGCCCGTATTGAAGGTATTGACAATGATCGACGTGCTCTCATTGAAAATTATTTGAGTGAAGAAGAACAAGAGTATTTGATCTTAAAAGCGATTCCGATGGAAAGCTTTGAAAAATATATGCGTGATGATGCTTTTTATTTACCTCATTATTTGTATTATCGTCAATATGACGCCTTGTATCCTGATGAAGAATTATCTTTAATGATTGCTAAAGCCAATCAAGTAGCTGATCGATTAGAAAAAATTGATGAAAATGATGCTTATCGATATTTTCTTCGCTTGATTGATGTGGATTTATTGAGTGATTTTGAGAAAAATATGGATTTCAAATATACTTACTTACCTTATTATCAAGTTTCGAAGAATGCTTATACGAGTGATCGCTATGTCAGTGATGTCAATGAATTTGTTGACACTTTAGCTTCTATAGGCATTACGGGTATGCGTCAAGTGACGCAAATTTTGAAAGATGGTTTAGCCATTTATTCTCCTGAGGCTTTTAAGGTCTTATTGTCGGGAAGCCCTTATTATGAAGATGCTCAGCGATTATATACTTTCGATGATCTTGTGGTCTTAAATGAAAAAACCTATATTGGTTCTTATACACCAGATCAGCTTGTACTGATGAAAGAAATTCATCGTCTTTACTTTCATATGTATTTAAGAGAAGATGCTTATGAAGCTTTAAAAAACATGGAAAAGGCTGTTTATGATGATTTAGGTGTTCATAAAATGATTGTTTTACAAGCTTATCAGGGATATGGACAACTTTTGAAAAATGGTGAATATGCTGGTCATGATGAATTTCAATTAGGAACGAGCATTTCGTTAAAGGAAGATGGTATTGATCCTAACTTATTACAAGATAGTGATGTTGGAAGATGGTTAAGTGAACATGCTCATGAATATGGCTATATTTTACGCTATCCTAGTGATAAAGAAGCCATCACAGGACATCCGGGTATAGCGCATATTTATCGTTATGTTGGCGTTGAGCAAGCTACTTATATGTATGAAAATCATTTATGTTTAGAGGAGGTAGGACAGTGATGTCGTGGAACGAACGGCCTATTGGTGTTTTTGACTCTGGAGTAGGTGGATTAACAGTCCTTGAAAAGCTACGTCATGCTTTGCCTTGTGAACATTTCATTTTTATTGGTGATAATGCTCATAGCCCTTATGGAGAAAAAACAAAAGAACAGTTACTGGACTATGCAAAGAATATTTGTCAGTATTTTCAATCACGACAAGTAAAAATGATCGTTTTAGCTTGTAATACAACTTCCGCGAATGTATTAGAAGAACTTAGAATTTTATTTAAAGATATTCCTATCATAGGTGTGATTGATGCGACCATAAAATATCTTCCAGCCAGTAAGCTTCATCGTGTCTTATTATTAGCCACACAAGCGACGGTGACATCCAAGAAGTATGATACTTTCATTCATCAAGCTTATCCTTCTTTACAATTGATTTCTCATGCACCGCATTCATTTGTGCCGCTGATAGAATCAGGTCAGTATCGTTTGGTGATCATAGAGGATATTAAAAAGGAATTAAAGGGGTATATCAGTCAAGTAGATGGTGTTATTTTAGGGTGTACACATTATCCTATCATTCAAGACCAAATCCAACAAGTGATGGGTGATCTTATCTATATTTCTTCAAGTGATAGTATCTTATGGGATATTCAAGCTTATCTTAAAGAAAAGAAATGGTTAGCCTTTAAAGGAAAAGGGCGTATTGAGATTTATACCACGGGGAAAGCGAGTGCCTTTTATCGTGCAAGTAGTGGCTTTTTTCACTGCTTAGAGGAAGATATTCATGAATTAAGAATCTAAAAAGATTCTTTTTTTATTCTACTTTAAAAAAGAATTCATATAGTAAATTAGGGGTGATGTCATGAGTGACCAACGTATAAAAAGATATTCAACCATTTTATTATGTTTTTTATTTCTTGCAGTAGCCATCAGAGGGAAAAGTATGCAGGATGTTTCCGTCAGTGGTGAAGAAACGATACCTAAACAAAATATGCAGTTAGTATTAAAGGATCAACAAAATACTTTAATTCCAGTGAATGTGATGGTGGATGAACCATTATCATTTGAAGAAAAAGCACATGATGTGTATCAATGGATGCAATCATCTACCTTTGAATCCTTAGGGTTATATCCATTGATTGGAAAAGATATTCAAGTAAATGGTATCTATTTAGATCAACAGAACGTTATCTTAGATTTTACATCTTCTTTAGAACATCTAGATGCCAAAGATGAACTTCGTTTTGTAGAAGGGCTTGTTTGGACCTTTGGTCATATGGAGGGTGTCGAAACAGTCACGATTCAAAAAGATGGTGAAACGTTGTTGCATATGCCTCATGGTTTACCTATTGGTGAAGCGATGGACCAACGTTTAGGACTGAATAATTTTGATACAGTCTCTTTTTATCTGCATAAAACGACGCCATTGACCATCTATGCATCTAAGAATATTTTAGGAGAAGATTACTATGTACCCATTACACGTCGTATCGATCTTGATACATTGACGTTAGATGAACAAGTACGTTTTGTCTTAAAAGAAATCAGTGTTTCTACGACATTAGGTAAAGATCGATCGTTATCTTCGCTTCAACTAGAAAAAGGCAGTCAATTACAGGAAGGGGTATTAACGATCCATTTAGGAAAAGAAGTATTACTTGATGAAGGTAGTATAGATCGTAAACTTCTTTCATTAATCTCTTTGTCTTTAAAAGAACTCGATGGTGTTGATGAAGTAAGAGTCATGATAGATGATCAGGATGTCACAAGTCAAAAAGAAATCATAGAACAAGTAAGTGAAGTTATTTCTAATCCTGTCAAAATTTAGGTAGAACCTTCTACCTTTTTTTGATGAATTGTGATAAGATGAAAAAGGTGATGTGGATGAAGAAAATTGTTGTCATAAGTGATAATCATGGAGATGATCATGTTTTAAAACATATCTTAACTTTAGAAAAAGCAGATTATTATATTCATTGTGGTGATAGTGAAACACATCAAGAAACTTTGCTGGCTCCCTATATCTGTGTTAAAGGAAATAATGACTGGT
>CANPGX010000067.1 GCA_947573745.1 uncultured Erysipelotrichaceae bacterium
AGAATTACAACATGTCGAAAAAATTTATGGAAAACAAGGAAGCTTGACAAAAGCTGTCAATGATATTTCTTTTAGTGTAGAAGAAGGAGAATTTGTAGCCATCATGGGAGCCAGCGGTTCTGGAAAAACAACACTACTCAATTGTATTTCAACGATCGATCGTGTTAGTCAAGGTCATATTTTGGTTTATGGCAAAGATATTACAAGATTGAAAGGAGAAGGATTGAATCGTTTTCGTCGTGAAGAACTCGGTTTTATTTTTCAAGATTTTAATTTATTAGATACACTAACAGCCTATGAAAATATTGCGTTAGCACTCTCTATACAGAAAGTAAAACCATCTTTGATGAAAGAAAAGATTAAAACTGTTGCTCAACAACTCAATATTACAGAGACACTCAATAAGTTTCCTTATCAGCTTTCTGGGGGACAAAAACAACGTGTTGCGTGTGCGAGAGCAATCATTACAGCACCAAAGATGATTTTAGCCGATGAACCGACAGGAGCTTTAGATTCTAAGAGCAGTCGTATGTTGTTGGAAAGTTTTGAATATTTGCATCAAGCCATCAATGCAACCATCTTAATGGTCACACATGATGCCTTTAGTGCCAGTTATGCTTCAAGAGTGATTTTTATTAAAGATGGTCAAATCTTCCATGAAATCAGAAAAGCACAAAGCTCACGTAAAGTTTTCTTTAATCAAATTATTGAGACCATGAGTCTTTTGGGTGGTGATGCACATGACGTTATTTAAGTTATCTTTGAGAAACATTCAAAGAAGTGTCAAGGATTATGCCATTTATTTCTTTACGCTTGTCTTAGGAGTCAGTATCTTTTATGTTTTTAATGCTTTAGATAGTCAAGCTATCTTATTAGATGTATCGCAGTCAACCAGACTTTATCAGCTATCAGTGTCTTTGTCTCGTTAGTCTTAGGCTTCTTGATTGTTTATGCATCACGGTTTTTAATGAAACGACGACATCAGGAGTTTGCTACCTATATGTTGTTAGGAATGCCTAAACATGCTATTGCCAATATCCTGTTTTTTGAAACCTTATGGATTGGATTCGTATCCTTAGGGATGGGTTTATTGATTGGGGTAGGATTGAGCCAAGGAATGAGTTTTTTAGTAGCGGATATGTTTGAAGCCAATATGGATCAATTTACTTTTGTTTTTTCTAAAAGTGATTGTATCAAAACATGTCTTTATTTTGGATGTATGTATATCATTG
Organism: uncultured Erysipelotrichaceae bacterium; assembly: GCA_947573745.1. Classification (GTDB taxonomy): domain Bacteria; phylum Bacillota_I; class Bacilli_A; order Erysipelotrichales; family Coprobacillaceae; genus CANPGX01. Next base: position 1,233 of record CANPGX010000067.1, read on the forward strand.
TGATGTTGTTTAACTCTTTAAGTATTAGTAAAACGACGTTACTTGATTTACTACAGTCTCATAAGAAAGCCGAAGAAGTGAAATTAAAAAATCCATGGTTATGTACAATTTTATTTGTATTATCGATTCTTATATTGGGTTATGCTTATTATCAAGTGACGATAGATGTACAATCTTTGACAGAGCCTTCAATGATCTTAAAGCCTATCGTGATGGGAATTGTCTCTACTTTTGGTATTTTCTATTCATTATCAGGTTTATTGTTACAGCTTTTAAAACGCTGTTCATTGTATTATCGTCATTTAAATAGTTTTGTTTTAAGACAAATGAGTTCTAAGATCAATACTATGGTCGTATCAATTTCAATCATTTGTTTGATGTTGTTTGTGACGATTTGTGTACTTTCTAGTGCTTTATCGATTAAAAATTCAATGGTAGCTAATATTAGTGAATTGGCACCAGCAGATATCCAATTAAGAAAACGGATGAATTTAGATACTTCTATGGTAGAACGTGGTTATTCGATGGAAGAAATAGAAGATTCTCATCATAGTATTGAAGAAACTTATACGACTTTAGGTTATCCTATTCAAAATCATTTAAAAGATAGTGTTGATGTTTTAGTATATCGTAGTGATGCCTTGACCTTTGCGGATACCTTAGGGTCTACATTACCTACCATTCAAAAAAATTATCCTATGTTAACTTATCATACATTAGAAGATATCATGAGTATCAGTGATTATAATCGTTTAGCTGTTTTATATGGTCAGCCGACGTATACTTTAGAAGGAGATGAATATCTCATTATTGCAGACTATGAATCTATGAAAGTGTTGCGTGATCAGGCTTTAGCTCAAGGTGAGAAAATTCATCTTTATCAGCATACATTGATACCTAAATATAATCAATGTCAACCTGGTATCTTAGAAATGTCTAGTAATCATATTAACGGTGGTGTTATTATTGTGCCAGATGAGGTATTAAAAGGACAACAACCGTATTATCAATATTTAGTAGGGCAATATCGCAATACATCAAAAGATGATATTTTACGTTTAGAAGATCAGCTTAAGGTGGTCAGTGAACCTTATCAAAGAACGATAGATGTATCAAGTAAGCTGGAGATTATTGAAGCCAGTATTGGATTAGGGGCTATGGTCACCTTTATTGGCCTTTATTTGGGTATTGTTTTCTTGATTTCAAGTGCTGCCATCCTGGCTTTAAAAGAATTATCAGAGAGTAGTGACAACAAGCATCGCTATTGGATGTTAAGAAAAATAGGAGCTAGTGAAAAAATGATTCATCATGCTTTATTTAAACAGATTTGTACATTCTTTATGTGTCCATTGATCTTGGCCATCATTCATTCAATCGCAGGATTAAAATTTTCTACTTATATTCTTGAAACTTTTGGGACGCGAGAACTGATCCCTTCTATTTTGATGACGACTGGATGGATCGTCTTGATTTATGGTGGTTATATGATTGTGACCTATTATTGTTCTAAACAGATGATCAAAGGGAATTAGATGTTGATAATATGTATCAGCATCTTTTTTATTTGTTTAGTGATAAGCTTTTATGTATAATGTTAAAAGAGGTGGTAAAGATGGATATTCATACAGCTTTAAATCCGCAACAAGTAGAAGCCGCTTGTTATTTGGATCATCATTTACGCATCATTGCTGGTGCAGGTAGTGGGAAGACGCGTGTTGTCACGTATCGCATCGCTTATTTGATCCAAGAAATGGGAATTTCACCTGCTAAGATCTTAGCGATTACCTTTACGAATAAAGCCGCTAATGAAATGAAAGAGCGTGTTGAAAAATTATTGGGTCCTTTAGCCTATGGGACGACTGTATGTACGATCCACTCTTTTTGTGTGCGTATTTTAAGACGCCATATTCAGGCTTTAGGATACCCTTCATCTTTTGTTATCATGGATGAAGATGATCAAAAGGCACTTTTAAAAAAATTATACCAAGAAATGAATATCAATGAGAAAGTGATTCGCTATAAAAGCGTTTTAAATACAATCTCTATGTATAAATATCGCCATGTTACTTTTGAGCAAGCTTTAGCCCAAGCGGAAGGTTTTTTAGGTGAAATGACGAAAGCTAAATTATATCAAGCTTATGTTCAATATCAGGAAGAACATCATATGTTAGACTTTGATGATTTATTATTAAAGACTTTAGCCTTGTTTCATCAATTTCCTGAGATCTTAGAACGTTGGCAATCGTATTATGACTATATTCATGTTGACGAATTCCAAGATGTGGATGCTTGTGAATATGAATTAGTTCAATTGCTTTCTAAACATGCCATTGTTTGTGTGGTCGGTGACCCCGATCAAACGATTTATACATTTAGAGGGGCCGATGTTTCTTTTATCTTACATTTTGAAAAAGATTTTCCAGAAGCAAAAACGATTATTTTAAATCAGAATTATCGTTCTACAAAGACTATTCTTGAATGTGCTAATCATTTGATTAAAAAGAATCGAAAACGTATTGAAAAAGATTTGTTTACTATGCAAGAAAGTGGCGATAAGATTATTCATTACAGTGCTAAAAATGAAGAAGAAGAAGCACAGTTTGTGGCTGATAAGATAGAAGAAATTATCTCAAAGGTAGAAGGTGTCAATTATCATGATTTTGCGATTTTATATCGTGCTAACTATCTTTCTAGAACAATTGAACAAGTTTTGATTCGTCGCCAGATTGATTATCGTTTATTTGGTGGATTACGTTTCTTTAATCGTAAAGAAGTTAAAGATGCATTATCTTATCTTCGACTCGTGGCTCAAGGAGATGATCTGGCTTTTGAAAGGATCATCAATGTACCTAGTCGTGGCATCGGTCAAAAAACGGTTGAACGTATTCAACGTGTAGCTTTAGATTATGGTCTTCAGGAGTATGAGGCATTATGTTTGTATAGTGATGAAATCAAGCTTTCGAATAAAATAAAAAATGAAGCTAGAGTCATGATCGAAGCGATTGAAAAAGCACGCTTATCAACAAAATCGATTGCAGATACTTTTGAAACATTGATGAAAGATGTGGGGTATCTGGATATGTTGAAAGCTGATCAAGAAGAGGGACGTTTAGATAACTTGATGGAGTTGAAAAATTCTATGGATCAATACCAACAAGAACATGAAGATGCTTCTATTGAGGGTTACTTGCAAGATATTGCCCTGTATACGAATCAGGATATTCGTGATGAAGAGGAATATGTCAGTTTGATGAGTGTGCATATGGCTAAAGGTTTGGAATTTAATTATGTTTTTGTGATTGGTCTTTCGGAAGATACTTTTCCAAGTATGCATTCTTTATCGGAATCTTATGATGATGGTTTGGAGGAAGAAAGACGCTTGGCTTATGTGGCTTTTACACGTGCTAAAAGGCAACTTTTTCTGACCGATAGTCAAGGATTCAGTTTTGTATCCAATTCACCGAAGATTACAAGCCGTTTTGTCAGTGAGATAGGTGAAGAAGGGGTTGAGCATATCGGTGAAAGGCCACGCTTTAAGACACAGGATTATGTACGTTTAACACCGACGAAAGAGGAAATGATTGGAAATAATCATATTGATGATTTTCAAAAAGGAGATTTTATCGAACATGATGTTTTTGGTAAAGGGGTTATTTTGAAAGTCAATGGATCATTGATTGATGTGGCTTTTGCTTTGCCTCATGGTATTAAGACATTGATGGCCAGTCATAAAGCGATTCATAAAGTAGAATCATAGAAAGAGGGAAACCTCTTTTTTTATGGATTTGATATATCTTTTTTACAAAATGTGGTATCATAATGATGTTTAGGAGTATGGAGGATTTTTATGAAAAATCAGAGAATGATTGGCATTATCATGTCCTATTTATCAGCTGGAATTAGTATTATTACGACTTTTATATATACGCCTTTAATTGTCAACATGCTTGGCAGTGGTAGTTATGGCCGTTATTCATGGGCTTTGTCTATTGTTTCTTATTTAAGTTTATTACAATTAGGACTCAATGTTACCTTCACCCGTTTTTATTCGCGTTTGATCGTAGAAAAAGATGAACAAGGTATGCGACGGATGAATGGATTGTTCATGAGTGTTTATTTATTTTTGTCACTGGTGGCACTGATCTATGGTTTCTTTTTAATTCGATATTGTGATGTGATTATGATCAAGGGGCTAAGTGATGCGACGGTGGCTTCAGTGAAGAATCTGATGTGGATCATGGTTCTCAATGTAGCGTTGACTTTTCCATTTAGTCTTTTTCAATCTAATATCGTTGTACGTGAGCAGTATTTTTTTGCTCGTTTGATTGAAATTTTAAAGCATGTCTTCAATCCGTTATTAGGGATTCCTTTAATGTTGTTGGGCTTTGGTAATTATGCTTTAGCTTGGGCAACGACATTGATTACCCTAGGTACAGGGATTGCTTATATGGTTTTCTGTTTTAAAAAACTTCATATTGGTTTTGAATTTAGAGGTTTTGATTGGCAAATCTTGAAACAAATTTTAAGTTTTACCTCTTTTGTCTTTTTGAGTTCAGCCATTAATCAGGTCAATTGGAGTGTCGATCGTATGATTTTAGGAAAGATCAGTGGAGACACAGCGGTGACCGCTTATACTTTAGGGGATAATCTCAGTATGTATTTTTTATCTATTTCTACGATTATTTCAGATGTGTATGCTCCTAAAGTGCATCGCTTGGTGGCATCAGGACATCATGATAGAGAAATTAATCATCTTTTCAGGCGGGTGGCACGTATCCAATTTATGGTTTTATCTCTAATTATCAT
>CANPGX010000068.1 GCA_947573745.1 uncultured Erysipelotrichaceae bacterium
ATTATTAGATAATACTAATTTTAGCACCTATGCTTTACCACTGTCTGGTGGTACATTAACAGGAAAAATAAATGCTTCTTATGCCGAAAATACGTTCGGTTATATTAACTTAAGACATGATTGGATAGAATTTTATCCGAGCGTAGCTGATGCAGGAAAAAAGACAAATCGCAAAGCTTGGATGGGGACCAATGGTAAGGATTATTTTGAAATCAAAGAGGAACAAGGTGGCGGTATCTGGTTCTATCTTAAAGATGAAAACTATGTAGGGTATTATCAACCAAGTGGAGCTACCTATCGTACATGGTGCCCTAAAGGCGACAATACTGATTATCTAGGTATGTCAGGACATCGTTGGAGGCAATTGTATGCAGGAACGACGACCATTGCCACATCGGATAGAAACCTTAAGAAAGATTTTACATCATTCGATGAACGTCATATGAAGTTCTTTAGTATGTTAGAGCCACAGATGTTTAGATTCAAAGATGGTGATTCAGGACGATTCCATGTAGGTTTCATCTCACAAGATGTTGAAGAAGCATTAGAGCAATGTGGTTTAACATCCTTAGACTTTGCAGGTTTCTGTAAAGATGTGAAGACCATACATGATGAAGAAACCCATGAAGATTATATCGTCTATGATGAAGAAGGCAATCCAGAATATATCTATTCATTACGTTATGAAGAATTTATTGGATTGAATACATATATGATCCAACACCAACAAAAGGAAATAGAAGTGTTGAAAGAAAAGGTAAATAAATTAGAAAGTTTAGAAAACCAAGTTCAGGAGCTGAAGGACTTGGTTTTAAATTTGACAAAGGGAGGATAAAGATATGCAAGAAATTAAGAAAAGATTAGCTAAATTAGTTGACGTTAAAAGCTTGATGACTTTGTCACTAACAGGCGCATTTATTATATTGGTTGCTAGGGGGAATATCGATGGAGATAAGTTCATGGCCATCTATACGATGATCGTTGGTTTTTATTTTGGTGTGCAATCAAGTAAAGATAAAGGAGAGAAAAATTCATGATGAGCTTTTTGATGCAGACATATGTGATTGCATTACCAATCGTTTTAAGTTATATCGTATGGCTTCTCCAACAACAAAGAAAAGCAAAAGACGCCAATAGTAAAGGGACAATGCTTTTATTAAGGGTCCAGCTCATTGAATATCATGATAAGTATATGAAAAAAGGAAGTATACCTAGTTATGCTTATCAAAACTTTTGTGAGATGTATGAAGCTTATCACCATTTAGGTGGTAACGGGATGATTACACATATGTATGATGAAATCAAAGAATTGAAATTAAAAAAAGAAAAGGAAGAATAGAGGGGAATATAAAATGAATGCAAAAGACTTTTTAAACTTATGTACAGAAACAGTTGTGCAATATGTTAATGATCATTTGGATAAGACAGATAAAAAGGAAATTGGAAAAGATGATGTATATGTAGTTTGGCTTGCTAAAACCTTACAAAATAACAAAGCCTTGTTATCTACTAATTTACCTGATGGAATGTACTATGAATTGACTTTTAATGGCGATAAGAATGAATTGTATTTTGATGCCTATAAAAAGTTTGAAAATAAATGTATCAAACTAGGAGGAAAATAGCATGTCAAGAATCTTAAAAACAAAGAAGAACTTAGTCACAATGGCTTTTGGTGGCAGCCATAAAGGCATCGATATCGTCGGACATGGTTATTCATTAGATGATATCATTGCTCATAGTGATGGTATCGTTGTAGATTGTAAGAATACTTATAAGGCTTGTGATGAGAAAACAGGAGCTTCTTATGGTAACTTTGTAGAACTGGATCATGGTCAAGGCTATCATACTATCTATGCTCATATGAAAGCAGGGAGTGTCGCTGTGACAAAAGGACAGTTCGTAAAAAAAGGCACCGTACTAGGTTATATGTGGAACAGTGGTAGAAGCAATGGAAAACATCTTCACTTTGAAGTAAAGAAAGATGGTGTCAAGATTGACCCAACATCTTATATTGATTCAGATCTACCTTTACTAGTGAAACCAAGTGAAAGAAAGTATGTGTTAAAAACAGCAGTAGCAGGATACATGAATGCCAATAATGCAAAAAAACATATCCAACAAGTCGCTACTTATCAAGCAGGAGAGTACTATATCTTCTGTGAATCACAAGGCATGCTCAATATTACCAAGACCCAAGGTGTAGCAGGGGCATGGATCAATCCAAATGATAATGTTGAAAATGAATATATCAATATACCACCAACATTAGAAACATGTCGAGTATATCGATTAGACCAAGTACCAGTTGCTAGCAATGAATGTGGAAAGTTAGCACCCAAGCAATATGGTGGATTATCTTATAAGGTATTAAAGAAACGAAGTGAGAAGGTAGTCGAGATCCATACGAACAGTTTTGGCAGAGTACAGATCTATGTAGGGACAGAGAACGGTTTATCGATTACTAAGCAACCACTATATACAACACAATATGATAAAGGATAAGCCTCACCATTTGGTGAGGTCTTTTTTTGTGTAAAAATTTAGAAAATTAAAAAAATGAAAAATGACTAGAATAGATTAAATTAAATTAAATTGGTAACAAATTGGTAACAATAAAAAATAAATACTGATAAAATGGGCACTTTTTATCAAAATTTTTTTCTATTTTTGAAAGGAGTGTACAGGAGATAGAAATTCTGAACTTTTTATTTTATAATTAAAAAAATGGAGGAAAAGGAAAATGAAAAAAGATTTTTTATGGGGCGCAGCTTTAAGTAATGTCCAAGCAGAAGGTGCTTATTTAGAAGATGGCAAAGGGTTAAATGTTTATGATACTTTAGAAGTCACACCAGAACCAGGTATTCCACCTATGTTTTGTGATACCTCTGTCGCAACAGATCATTATCACCATTATAAAGAAGATATTGATCATATGGCAGAAATGGGCTTTAAAGCTTATCGATTTTCAGTGATTTGGTCTAGAATTCATCCTATGGGTGATGAAGATCATGCCAATGAAAAAGGATTAGATTTTTATGAAGATATGGTCGATTATCTATTAGAAAAGGGAATCGAACCTGTTGTTTCTTTAGTACATTTTGATATGCCAGATCATTTATTAAAAACATATAATGGCTTTATGAATAAGCAGGTGATTGAATTTTATGCAAAGCATGTAGAAAGTGTTGTTGAAAGATTAAAAGGAAAAGTGAAATATTGGCTTACTTATAATGAAATTAATACAGCTTCTATGTTAAGTCGATTGATTGCTGGTACATTAAAACCAGAAGATATGAAAACAACTGAATTTTTTGCTAGATTAACGATTCATTTACAAATCGCTCATGCAAGAGCAGTAGAGGTTATTAAACGTGTGGATCCACAAGCTCAAGTAGGCGGAATGATCAATTATTCACCGCTTTATCCATTAAGTTGTACAAGTGATGATATGATGGCGGCTGATTTTAAAAATAAGATGATGAGTTATTTGCCTTTAGATATCATGACGAGTGGTCAACTACCAATGTATTTCAAGAACTTTATGGAAAAAAGAGATATCGTTGTTGAGATGAGTGAAGATGAAAAAGCGGTTATCGAAGCTTCATCAAAGAAATTAGATTTCTTGTCTTTCTCTTACTATACAAGTGGTGTACAAGCTTCTTTTGAGGATATTAAAGATCCTATTGCATTAGAAGACGCTATTTTATTTGATGGCAGAAGATTAAAGAATCCTCATTATGCAGCCAATGAATGGGGATGGCAAATTGATGGTGGCGGCTTAAGATATGCTTTGGTCAATCTTTATGATCGTTATCATAAACCATTATTCATTGTAGAAAATGGCATTGGTATTGATGAAAAAATGGTAGATGGTAAAATTTATGACGATGAAAGAATTGCTTATTATCAAAAACATGTTGCTGCTTTAAAACAAGCTTGTGAACAAGATGGGGTTGATTTAATGGGCTATCTTGCTTGGAGTCCTATTGATTTCTTAAGTAGTCATAAAGAAATTAGAAAGAGATATGGTTTTGTTTATGTGAACCGTGATTTTGATGATTTACTCGATTTAGGACGTTATCCAAAGAAATCTTATTATTGGTATAAAAAAGTGATTGCCAGCAATGGTGAAGACTTAGCAAATGATATTGAATATTAAACCAAAAAAGAAAGTATCCTGATGATACTTTCTTTTTTATCTTTTTAGAACCATAGAAGGGAGGGAAACCCATACCTTAATGGGAATTAAAATATGGGTTTTTATTCATCATCTGAGGTCAGTGTACAACGTGGATGAGGATAATAAGCTTTTATTTGACCCCATTGAGCATCAATAGGTGTATCAAAACCAGCTATTTTTAACTGTTTGACAAGTGCATCAGACATTTTCTGAGCATCTTGGAAAATTTTATCTTTATCACCATGAACAAGTTTTTTATCTTGGATAATAAATTGTCCATTACAGATAACTGTATCTACATCATTGCCATGAGCAAAGCGAACGACTAGATTGACGGGGTCATGATAAGGCATGAAATGGGGCTGAAGGATATCTAAAGCAATGATATCTGCTTTTTTACCTATTTCTAAAGAGCCGATTTCATTTTCCATACCAATACATTTTGCTGCATCAATGGTGACCATTTCCAATATTTTCTCATTGGGAAGATAATTTCGTTCATTATAGAGTGCCCGGACAAGAAATTGACATTTACGCATACTTGAGAATAAATCAAAATTAGAAGAATAGGAAGGCGCATCAGTCGTAATAGCGACATTAACCCCTTGCGCCATCATTTCCATAATAGGTGCTTTAGATTTAAAATGTGCAATGGTCGGCCAAAAACTAAAATTTGTTTTTGTATCAGCCATAATCTTCACTTCATCCAAGGATAGCCCTTGACCATGTTGAATATGAACATCTTCTCCTAAAAGTACATTAGGATCTTTGCTTGCTAAATGGACCATACCTTGAAAAGCATCTGTGTGGATTCTTGTATGATATTTTTTAGCAATTTTTCTCATTTCATAGGAATTCCTCAAATCAAGTTCAGTTAACTCATTACAATTTTCTGATTCTGTTTGAGAATTAAGAGAAGTTACAATTTTATAGGGACATACGAAAATCTTGGTCAGTGACTGATTGGTATCATGATGTTTTTCGATGATCTTTTCTAAAGTAGAGAGCGCGTCATCGTAGTTTTGCAGATATCTTATCCGTTGTCCATTTTCCCAATGACTCAGCTTTTTAGGCCAAGGAATATCTCCTGGACCACAAGCAAGAATATTTCGAATACCGATCTCTTTATAACCTTCAACTTGTTTATCAACATAGCTTTCACGATAGCACATAGACTGCGAACCCATAACACTTAATCCTGTTGTGACACCAAAGAAAGCACGTTGTGTAGCAGCAAATCTGGATTCTATTTCCCAAAATTGATCAGATAGACAATGATTATATAAGTAATTATGAATCTTCATCCAGTAGATGGTATCTTTAACAAGTGTGTAGATAAGCGAGTGACCTGCATGAGCATGGACATCAATGAGTCCTGGGAGAATAATGTGATGAGACATATCATAACAGGTTAAACCAGGATAACGATCAAGAATATCTTGACTATTTCCAATATCTTTAATTAAATCATTTTTTACGTAAATAGCTCCAGGATCAAAGATACGTCTTTTTTGATCTACTGTAATAATAATGGCATTGTACAATATATATTCATTCATAAGAACGCTCCTTTTAGAATAAAGAGGATCTACAAGTGTGTCTAAATAGTCTTATTTTAGTTTTAGACGCATGCTCATGGATCCTCAAATTTTTATATAACAGATTCTTCTTTTAAATATTTTTTATCTAAAGATTTAATAAATGGATAATAAATCAATCCGCAAGCAACAAGTAAAATAGCTTGTAAAACAGCGGCACGCCAATCATTAGTCGCTAAGAAACCACTGATGATAGGTGGCGTTGTCCATGGAATAGCAACACCCGTTGTTTTAGAAATCAAAC
>CANPGX010000069.1 GCA_947573745.1 uncultured Erysipelotrichaceae bacterium
AGATACAATGGGACGTATGCACAGTGATGCTCAATTTGCTGGTTCTTCATCAGTACCTGCCCATGTTGAAATGATGGGTCTTATCGGTATGGGTAACAACCCAATGGTAGGTGCTACTGTTGCTGTGGCTGTTGCTGTAGAAGAAGCTTGTAAATAAGCATAAACAAACAAAAAATTTTAAAAAGTTCTGATTTTATTTGATCAGAACTTTTTTTCTACAATAAATTTAAGATTTTTAATGTTAAAAAACAATCTCTCTTATCAAGAAATTGCTTTTTTTATTTCATCAATCTTTTCTTCTCAATTAACTCTTCTGCTTGTTTAGTTGTATAATACTTTTCTTTAGCAACTCTATATTCTTCTTTAATACTATCTTCATTAAAATGTTTAAAATTTAATTTTGTTTCAAAAGCGTCTTTCAAAATTCTCATAAGGTATTGTGGTTCATCATAAGTTGCCATGACCAAACTATCTCTTACATAGGCAGGATGTTCTTTTAAAAGTCCTGCATTAAACTCTATTCCATGACTCAACAAAATTCTTTTAATAAATGTTGTACATGTCCTTGTATTTCCTTCTCGATATGCATGTATTTCCCATATACCTACTAATAAATCAAATGCTGATTTTAATGCAGTATCTTTGCCTTCCCAATCAAATTGACTAGCTTTATTAAGAAATGCTTCTAATCGTTCTTCTATTTCATTATATTTTGCATATTCAACAGAAAGTCCTGATAATACTCGCTCAGGCTTATATAAATCAACCACTCTATATTGCCCAGCCCATTTATAGAGATTGCCAAACAAAAAACGATGAAGTTCATTAAGATGTTCTATCGAAATATCATTAATAATCTGTTCTGGTCGAAGCTCCAATGATAGTATTTTTGTATTAGTACTTTCTCTTTCAAGTTCATCTAAGATATCTTTATGATGAATATCATATAAATTCTTGAGAATATTTGTTCCTTTATAGCAGTAAATATCATCCATAGATATACTCCAATTTATGAACTTTTTGATCTAATTCTTCTAAAGTGATTTTGCCCAAAACAAAATCATCCAGAGCCTTTAAATATTTTTCATTTGGTAAATCAGTAGCAGTCAAAAGGATTCCTAAAGCATTATCAACTGCTTTTCTTCTTTTTTTCATTTCATCTAATTGATTCATTATAAAAAATTCCTTTCACTGATAATATATTGTCATTTATTTTGACTTCTATATTATACCATATTTTCATTTACCTTACGATAATAAGAACATGTTTATTTCATTTTTTAAAATAATAAACATATTATAAATATTTTTTGGAAAACTTCATGAAACAATATCAGAAGTTATGAGTTGATTATATATTGTACACAAATATTAAAATCATTTTAGGAAAAAATTCACTAGGTTTACTAAAACTTATCTGGGCTTAAAAAGACTTAGAATATATTTATAAAATAAACAAATCATTGTTATCGAAAAAACTCGCATATAGTTTATCTATTATCTCATAAAAAATATGATTATTTCATAACTTTCTATCAGAGTATAGAAAAATATTTTCTACTACAGTAAATACATTTTCTGTTGAAAGTATTGAACCATCTTAAATAATTCTTCTTTTGAAATATTCTTATGGTTCAATACCCAAAGTGAACAAACATTAAAAATCAAGGTTCCTGAATAACACATAAAATAATCTGCATGATTTCTTATAAATTCATCATCACATTGTTCAATATATTTTAAAGACATCTCTGTATTATATCTAGCAATCATATCAATAAGATTCCATTTATATAAGACCAATAATAAAGCTGAATTTGTATCAAAGAAATAAATCATATCATGAATAAAATGTTCACTACATAGATAATCTAGATCTTTAAACTTATCTTGAAATACTTTTTTATGGGCACTTCTATAAATGTATTTTAAAACATCTTCCTTACTTTTAAAATGATGATAAAAGGCCGTTCTTCCTACATGAGCCTGTTGACATATTTCCTTGATCGTAATTAAATCTAAAGGTGTTTTATCTAACATAGCTATTAAAGAAGTTGCGATGCTCTGCTTTGTTTTTTCTTCTTTTTTCATAATCATCCCCTCCTTTATCATAACACAAAGTGAACAAATTAACGATATATGTTCACTTTAAAAGTCTTTCTATTTATCTTTCTTAAAGGGTATTTTAAAATGAATTTAAATAAAGATATAGGAGGAATATAAATGAAAGATTATTTGGGATACACCCATAAAAATGTTGTTGTTACAGGAGCTTCATCAGGTATGGGAAAAGCAACTGCAGAAATGCTTGTTGATTTAGGAGCTAAAGTTTATGCACTTGATTGGAACGAATGTCAAGTTGAAGGAATCGAGCAATATGTTCATGTTGATTTGTCAAAAAAAGAGTCTATTGACCAAGCTATGACTCTATTACCAGAAAAGATTGATTCTTATTTTGGCATTGCTGGTATTTCTGGTTCTAAAAACGATTTTTTAACCACTGTCTCTGTTGATTTCATTGCCAATAAATATATTTGTGAAACTTATTTAACAAATAGAATGGAAAAAGGTGGAACAATTGCTTTCATGACTTCTACAGGGGGCAACGGATGGGAAAAAGAAGACAATAAAAAAGTCTATCTTCCAGCTATAGAAGCCAAGGGTTGGCAAGAAACAGTAGAAGCTATTTGTCAAACTGGTTTACAATACTTACCTGGAACACTAGGTTATCCATTTTCAAAATTAGCCATGAACTATTATACTGTCTATTTACAAAAACAGTTCGCTTCTCAAGGTATTCGTGTCAATGCTGTTTTACCTGGCTCTACTGAAACAGGTATGAAAGATGAATTTTCTAAGATGGCCGGTGGTGATGAAGCTTTATTATCCCATTGTGGTTATGCTGGAAGATTAGCTACCTCGACGGAAATGGCCCAACCTATCGTATTCCTTAACAGTCCAATGGCTTCCTATGCCTCTGGTGTATTAATGGAAGTAGATTATGGTAACACTGCTGAAGAAAGAGCTGGTATTCGAAAAATAGAACAAGAAATATCACTTACTGCTATTCTAGACATGCTGAAACAAAAAATGAATGGTTAATTTTTTATAGATGTCATAACTGCCAAAAGTTATGGCATTTTTTTGTCACGAGCATACATTGATATTGATCATTTGATTGATTATAATAAAACAAAAGGAGATCATTGTATGATAGAAATAGTATTCTTTTCTATATGTCTTTTTGCCTGTACTGTAGGTTCGATTTGTGGTATTGGCGGTGGCGTCATCATCAAACCCGTTTTAGATGCGACGGGAACTATGTCTGTTTCCAGCATTAGTTTTTTATCCGGCTGTACAGTTTTAAGTATGGCATGTGTTTCAGTCTATAAGGCTTTAAAAAATAAAACAACAACCATTGATTTAAAAAAAGCCACCTTTTTAGCTATAGGTGCTTGTATTGGTGGCATCATTGGTAAGATCCTATTTGATCAAGTTAAAAATATCACCGGAAATGATACTTATGTGGGCCTTATTCAAGCTGTTATTCTTGTTATGATTACTTTAGGTACAATACTCTATACGCTTAAAAAGGAACGTATCAAAACATTACATTTGCAACACAATTTAATTTGTCTTTTCATTGGTTTTCTTTTAGGCCTCATGTCTAGCTTTTTAGGCATCGGAGGTGGTCCTATTAATCTTGTTGTCTTAGCTTACTTTTTCTCTATGCCAACGAAAGAAGCAGCATTATGCTCAGTCTATATTATATTATTTTCTCAACTGAGTAGTTTTCTACAAAGTGTTATCACACTTAATATTCCTGCTTTTGAACCTCTCACATTACTGGTCATGATTGCTGGCGGTATCCTAGGTGGTCTTATTGGCAGCACGATCAATAAGAAAATTCAGGCTGAACATGTCAATAAACTTTTTATTGGTTTAATGGGAATCATTGTCCTAATCAATATTTATAACATCTATCGATTTATTTAATAAAATTTGACAAAAAAAGTGCTCCTTTTAAAAATAGCTTTTAGCTATATATTAGGAACACTTTTTTTATTTAATAAATAGATTCACTTGAGTAACAATGAAAACTATTTATATTTTTAATAATCTTTGAGTCATTGTTTTATATATTATTCATGTTCCAAGACTTCTCTTTCATCCATCAGTTTTTGCTCTGATTGTTGTAAAGACAAAGTTTTAAAGAAATGCATCACAACGGGCACACTAATCATACAAGAAATGATATAAGAACAAGGTTGTGCAATCTCTATTCCTTTTAAACCTAAAAAAGAAGGTAAGATAGAAACTAAAGGAATAAAAAGAAGTCCACTTTGAATACAAGCTAAAAACAATGCTTTTCCACTTTTACCAATACTTTGAAATAACATATTGCCTACTGAAGATACAGGTAATGTAAATAAAGCTAAACATAAATAGCGCAAAGCATCACTACCAATCCTAATAATACTTTCTTCACTTCTAAACAACCGAATGATCATTGGTGCATTAAAATAACAAACACTACACAAAACACCTAATATACAAGCCCCAAAAATCATTGTGAAGTATGTACCTTGTTTAACACGATCATATTTTTTTGACCCATAATTAAAAGCTGAAACAGGCTGGAATCCTTGCGCAATACCTAAAGCAAAACTAAATAACAAGTTTCCACAACGCCCTACAACACTCATAGCGGCAATAGCAGCATCACCATAAACAGAAGCTTGAACATTTAAAATCGTCGTTGAAAGACTATTCATTCCTTGTCTTGTTAAACTAGGTAGTCCTGTAACAATAATATTTTTTACATCTGCCCACTCTTTGGTAATATATTGATAATGAATCCGTGTCACTGTTTTTCCATTTAAAAATGGGGCTAATAAAATCAATGTACTGATATATTGTGAAATCGTGGTTGATAAACCAGCACCGGCAATATCCATATGGCAATTAAAAATCAAGATCGGATCTAAAAACATATTCAATATTCCTCCTGCTGTCAAGCCAATCATTGCAAAGGTTGCCTTTCCTTCATAGCGCAAAATATTATTTAAAACACAGCCTATGGTCATGGCTGGTCCGGCTAAAAGAATAAAAAAAGCATATGTTTTTGCATCCTTTAAAATAGTCTCTGTACTCCCTAATAAACGTATAAAAGGATCCAAAAACGTAATTCCTAAAATCAAAATGATCGTACCAGCAAGTAAAGCTAAAAAGACACTCGTTGAAGCAAAAATTTTGGCTTTTTCAACTTTCCGTGCTCCTAATTGACGACTAATATTACTTCCGGCACCATGACCAAACATGAAACCAAAAGCTTGTAAAATAGCCATAAGGGAAAAGACAATGCCTGTTGCTCCACTGGCCGTTAAACTAATTTGACTCACATAATAAGTATCTGCCATATTATAAATATTTGTAATCAACATACTGATCGTTGTTGGGATACCTAACGTTAAAATGAGTTTCCATACTGGTGTCTGTGTCATTTTAATATATTGTTTATTTTCACTACTTTCCACTATTTCTCCTCCTTTTTTACTTTACCATTATATAACAAACTTAAAAAATGTAAAAGAACAAAAAAATCGTGTCCAAAAAGACACGATTAATCTTATTTTTCATCTTGTGATGCTATTTTCCCACCTAAGAATCCAGCAACCAGGCTCTTCAAATCTACACCAATAGCCTCATTCATGCCTTCACTTACTTGAGTAGCACTATTAATAATATCACTGATGAGTTTAGCGCTATTTCCTTCGCCATACATTGTAATCTTATCGACTTTTTCTAATGGTTTAGCAGCTGCTTCTACAGCTTTAGGTAACATATTAAAATACATTTCCATTACTGCAGCTTCTCCATATTTCTTCATAGCATCAGACTTTT
>CANPGX010000070.1 GCA_947573745.1 uncultured Erysipelotrichaceae bacterium
TAGCATTGGCTAAACGATAAACACTATTTTCTACCTCAGCCAATTTCACTGTCAACTCTTTAACATGAGAAAAGCATCGGTAAGCATAGTCTACTTTTGAGTTTGCTCTTTCAAAACCATACCCTAATCGCAAAGGTTGCTTTTCATAATCAACAGTAGGCAATTCCACACCCATAACACTTCGATAATGTACAGAAAGCCCTTCATCGATGGGTACAGCCTCAACAATATCTGTAATGACCCCTAATGAAATATTGGCTTCCTGTAAAGCAAAATAAGCCTTACGATAAGATTCTGAAATTTCATCACGAATCAACTTGACATCATCTAGAAGTGTCATCATCTCTTTAATCAATACATTTCTTTTTTTATCAAGAAGATCATATCCTAAATTCGCTAAATCTAAAGATTTTTTAGTTGCAATAAGATTACCTTTAGTAGGAAACACTTGATTAGCCAGGATTAAGTCCCCAGCTGAAGTTCCTTAATGATCATTTCATCTTGTATATTAAAGCTTTCAATAGCTTTTTCATGATCATAATGTTGATCGATGACTTCATTATCAATACGATCTAATTCTGACTTAGGTAATACAGAAAGTAAATTCCAACCTAAATCTAAGGTCTCTTCAATGCTTCTATTGGTATCAAAACCTTGATTAAGGAAATGTTTTTCAAACAACTCTCCAAATTCCATATATTTTTTATCTGTTGGAGATAACTCATCTTCACCAATAACAGATGTCAAAGAACGTACATCTTGAACATGAGCATAGCAAGCAAACAATTGGTTAGAAACAGCTGAATGATCTTCTCTTGTAAATCCTTTTCCAATCCCATCTTTCATTAAACGACTTAATGATGGTAAAACCCCTACAGGAGGATAGATTCCCATAGAATGAAGTTCTGAATCCAAAGTAATTTGCCCTTCTGTGATATAACCCGTTAAGTCAGGTACTGGATGCGTAATATCATTATTTGGCATGGTTAAGATAGGAATCTGTGTAACCGATCCTTTAGCACTTTGAATGATTCCAGCTCTTTCATATAAAGACGCTAAATCTGAATACAAATATCCTGGATATCCTTTACGACCAGGAATTTCTCCTTTACTACTTGAAAATTCACGAAGTGCTTCACAATAAGATGTTACATCCGTGTAAATCACAAGAATATGCATATTGTGCTCATAAGCTAGATATTCAGCTGCGGTTAAAGCACAACGTGGTGTCAAGATACGCTCAACGATAGGATCATTAGAAAGGTTTAAAAACATAACAACACGTTGCATAACGCCTGCTTCTTCAAAACTGCGTCTAAAATAGTCTGCAACATCATTCGTCACACCCATAGCTGCAAAAACAACACCGAAACCTTCCCCATTTTCTTCAGCTACTTTTGCTTGTTTAACAATTTGCACAGCTAACTGATTATGAGGCAACCCAGATCCAGAAAAAATAGGTAATTTCTGTCCTCTAATTAATGTCATCAAACAATCAATAGAAGAAATTCCTGTATTGATATAATTACGAGGATAAACACGGCTTACTGGATTTAAAGGTTGTCCATTAATATCCATATTTTTATCAGCATAAACAGGTCCTAAACCATCAATAGGTCGTCCAGCACCCGAAAAAACACGACCTAAAATTTCCTTTGAAACAGGGAGTTCCATAGGATGACCTAAAAGTCTTGTTTTTGTATTAGCTAAAGACAAACCATTTGTTCCTTCAAAAACTTGAACAACAACACGTTCCCCTTCAATTTGAACAATACGTCCTAAACGTAAAGAACCATCATTTAACTCAATTTCTACCATTTCATCATAAGAGGCATTTTGAACATGATCCAAAACAACCAATGATCCATTGATATCATTTAATCCAACATATTGTAATGACATGGTTTTCCTCCTATTCTATGTTCGCTATGATCGTATCGATTTCTTTGAAATAATCATCAAATAATTCAAGTTGATCATTAGGAATATCATATTTCATTTTTATTACTTTATCAAAAATCCCAGTTTCTAAAATAAGACGAATAGGTTTATTTAAAGCAACAACTTCTTTACAACGTTTATTGAGATATAAAATAACTTCCATCATTTTTGACTGTTTTTCAAGAGGGACATACGTATCATCTTTATGGAATGCATTCTGTTGTAAATAGCCAACACGAATCACTTTGGCAACTTCGATTGTTAATTTCTGATCATCAGGTAAGACATCTGACCCCATCAATTTAACAATTTCCATTAATTTTGTCTCACTAGCAAGAATCGCAGAAATCTCTTGACGTTGTGCCATAAAATGAGGCCCTACATGTTTATTAAACCATCTCTCTAAATCTGGTGCATATTCTGAATAACTTTGATTCCAGTTAATGGCAAAATAATGTCTTGCATAAGCCAAGGCTTTATCTAGGGCCCAGAAGCAACGAACGAAACGTTTTGTATTTTGCGTTACTGGTTCAGAGAAATCACTTCCTTGCGGAGATACCGCACCAATGATCGTGACAGATCCCTCACTACCATTTAAATTTTTCATATACCCGGCACGTTCATAGAATTGAGAAAGACGGCTAGGAAGATAAGCTGGGAATCCTTCTTCAGCTGGCATTTCTTCCAAACGTCCAGAAATTTCACGCAAAGCTTCGGCCCAACGAGAAGTAGAATCTGCCATAATCGCCACATGATAGCCCATATCACGATAATATTCAGCTAAAGTGACACCCGTATAAATACTTGCCTCTCTGGCTGCTACTGGCATGTTAGAAGTATTAGCAATTAAAACAGTACGATCTGTTAAAGGGCGGTTAGACTTTGGATCAATCAATTCTCTAAACTCTTCCAAGACCTGTGTCATTTCGTTTCCACGTTCTCCACAACCAACATAAACAATAATATCAGCGTCACACCATTTCGCAAGCTGATGTTGCGTCATGGTCTTACCTGTCCCAAATCCTCCTGGAATAGCAGCTGTCCCCCCCTTAGCAATAGGGAATAATGTATCAATGACACGTTGTCCCGTCACAAGGGGCATAGAAATAGGAAGACGTTTCGTCACCGGACGAGCGCTCTTAATAGGCCATTTTTGAACTAATGTACAACGATGAAGTTTGCCTTTTTCATCTTCTACTTCAATGATCGTATCGTGAATGGTATAGGCACCATTTTCTACAACACGAACAACCGTTCCGTTTAAATATGGATGAATCATACATTTGTGTACAATTAAATCTGTCTCCGGACAAGTAGCATAGACATCCCCACCTTGTACCTTATCACCGACTTTAACACATACTGTGACATCCCATTTTTTTGTACCATCTAATGGATCTACAGCACTTCCTGTTGGGATAAAAGCACCCGAATCCTTAGCAATTTCTTCAAGTGGTCTTTCAATACCATCAAATATATTTCTTAATATACCAGGACCTAAAGTGACACTAATAGGACTTTGTGTTCCAAAAACAGGTTCTCCAGGTTTTAATCCTGTTGTTGTTTCGTAAACCTGAATCGTCGTGATATCTTTATTGACCGAAATAACTTCTCCAATCAAACGTTGATGTCCAACATAAACCATTTCAAGCATCGAAAACTGTCGTGCATTTTTAACTGTGACAACAGGTCCATTGATTGAATAAATTTCACTTTGACTCACATTTTCACCTCCAAATGTAAGATTATTGAATCGTTAGTCCAGAATTCTGGTTAAACCATTCTCTTTGATTTTTTAAAGCTGTATCTAAAGTTTCATCTAATACAAGCTGATTTTCTTGATTTTCAACTTTAAATCCACCGATTTCTATAGTTGGATCCTCTTTAACTTCTAAATGCATACCATAAGCATTCACTAACTGATCTTTTAAATGCATATCTTGTAAGCGTAAAAACAAAATAGAATGATCCAAATGATATGAAGATACTTCTTTTATTTTATTTTCCATAAAAGCAGGATAATCCTTACTTTGACTGAAAGTGACGAGCTTCTCTTTTGCTTTTTCAAAAATATCTTTGACATAGCCTTCACGAATCTCAATCAGTCGTCTCGTTCTTTCAGTATGGCTTGTTGCAATCTCATTGGCTGCTTCACTTGAAATTTCAGCTAATTCTTGTTTCCCTTGAACATCAGCATTACGCTTTGCCTCAACCTTCATTTGTTCATAAGCAACATCTTCTAGTACTTTAACATCATGGAGAATAGCTTCTTCTTCTTTTTTAGCCATCGATTCAATTTCTTCTTTCATGTATAGAAAGATTTCTTTCATATTTTGCATCGTCATCTCTCCTATAACTTCACACCAATTGCTTCAGAAACATAGCGGTCAATGGTTTCACCAATCTTCGATTGACCATGACGATCAGGTATTTCTACAAGCAAAGGCTTCGTCTGTTTTAATTTCAACTCAGAAATAATATCAGGACACATTTCAATCAATTTAGTCGTTAAAAGAATAATGGCATATTGTTCATCTTTCATCTTACTTTCTAACATTTCTAGAAATTCACGACGTTCATGAACAACAACGCCTTCAATTCCCACTAATCTTAACCCCATCAATGTGTCTATGTTGTCACTGATCAAGAAAAATTTCATGATCTTTTTCCTCTTATAATTTGTTGATAATTAAGATTGAAATTAATAAACCATAGATGGCAACCCCTTCTCCTAAGGCTACGAAAATCAATGATTTACCGAAGTTCTTTTCATTTTCAGAGAAAGCACCGATGGCAGCAGGTGCAGCAGCAGCTACGGCAAAACCAGCACCTAAAGCTGAACAACCCGTTGCTAGTGCGGCAGAAAGGAAACCTAACCCTTGTGCTAATGTTCCTGTAATACTAACTACTTCACTACCTTCAGCATGAACAGCGGTTCCACTGATATGATATAAGAAAACGCCTAATACAACGGCAAAGAACCCACAAACATGTGTCATCAAACGTAACTTTGCTGATCTCACAGATACTTTTTGTGTAAATACCTTTAATAAAGGTAAAGAAAGAAGTGCAACAATTACTGCTGGTAAAATAATTTCTAATAAAGTCATGTTATAATCCTCCAATTAATCTTCTATAGTTTTAAATGCAACACCGTTTCCTTCATAATAACGGCTGAACATTTCATAAAATTCTAGACGTAGGACTTGAATACCTACAATTAAACCTTCTAGACACATTACAAAGATATTACCAATCACTAGAACGATAAAATAGCCCATTGATCCATGACCAAACATATTCGCTAAAGTATAGACAACCATCATCATTCCAGCATGGCTTAAAATGAATCCACCAACACGAAGGTAAGACATCGTATTGGCAATAAATGTTAAGATAACTTCAAAGCATTCAAAGAAACTTTGCATAAAGAATCCCATAAAACCATCGGGGAACATCGCTTTCCCTTCCATCTTTAATTCCAAAGGCTCTTTAAAGAATATCAGTAAGATTGGGATGACAATACATATGATAACATACAATGTATTGGCAAAATGTAAGCCGGCTACCATATTTAATGCATATCCTAGAACGCCTGTATAGAATACTAATCCACTTAATCCATTTTGTGAAAACAAAGCTTCTGCTAAATGTTTCTGCTTAAAATTTTTGATCGTATTCATCAAAATCGTGACCATGATTAAGATAACACCAATGCCCACAGCGCCTAATAATAATGTCATGGTTGAATTTGAATCCATAGGTGCAATAATTGGTTTCAAAATTTCTTCATCACCAAAAATAGACCCAAAAACAAATCCAAAGATAGCACTAGAAAATCCTAAACGTACACCCACTGCACCAAGTTGCATATGAAACTTTTTATAAGCAATATAGCCCACTAAAGATAATAGCAACCCTTGTCCAACATCACCGAACA
>CANPGX010000071.1 GCA_947573745.1 uncultured Erysipelotrichaceae bacterium
GGACAAGACAATATTGTCCAAAGGCACCATCTCCACGATAAGTATTTTCACGAGAACATCTCCAAAATTGGTAGCCATAACCATATTTCCAATCTTTTCTATCTTTTTGAAGAGTGGAAATTTGAGCACTTGTTGCTTCTTGAATATATTGAGGGTCAAGATATTGTTTTCCATGAATTTGTCCTTTATATAGTAAGAAGAGACCAAATTTGGCAAGATCTCTTGTTGAAAGAGAAAGGCCATAACCACCTAAGTTTCGTTGCTGAGAATCTTCTAACCATGTAAAGTTTTGAATGTCTAAGGGCTCAAAAAGTCGAGGTTTTAAGTAATCTACAACAGATAGACCAGTAGCCTGTGTCAAAATACATGAAAGGATGTAAGTGGCAGGAGTATTATATAAAAATTGCTGGCCAGGTTCATCTTCAAGATGACTTGTTAAAAAAGCTTGAACCATATCTTCTTGATGAAAGATATCAGGCTCTTCACGATGACCCGAAGCCATCATTAATAAATGACGAATGGTAACACGTTTCATTTTATCTTCTAATTTATTTTCATCTATACCAAAATAAGATACGATAGGATCATCTAAAGATAATTTGTTTTCTTGTAAAGCAAAGCCTATAGCGATAGAAACAAAGCTTTTACTTAAAGAGTAAAGTATGTGTGGTGTATCTTTTTGATAGGGGTGATAGTATCCTTCAGCAATGATATGTTGATGGCGAATGACGATCAATGAATGAAAGGCTAATTCACTTTCCTTCATCGCATCTATCCAAGCAAGGATAGCTTGACTTGAAACACCCATTTTTTCTGGTGTAGAGTATTGAAATATATCCTGCATAAGTTTTTAACCTTCTTTCTAGATATTTTCATTTTAACAAACCTATCTATAAATGAAAAGAAGAAACCGTAGCATGTTTATGGGAAATATAAATTTTGCTGAAAATTATAATAAAAAATGCAAGATCATCTTCTTGCATTTTTACAAAACTAATTTTGTTTTAAGATAGATACGATACCACAGAGCATGCCACCTATTGGGAAAACGATCCAACTGATATGCCATAGATTAAAGATAAAGCTGATAGATAAATAGATCATGGCTGTTACAATCATGATCAATCCACAATATTTTCCTACTTCAGCACTTTTATTTCTAAATTCAATGGTATTTTCATGATTATATTTTTCAATACCTGCATGAATAAGGATAGGAACACTGATGGTTACAAAGATCATAAGGCAAACTAAAGAAAACATTGTATTCCCATTAAAAAGGTCAAGTGCTTGACTGGCCATAAAGATAACGACGCCCACAAGAATAAGTGAGATGGCAACAGTGATGGATTTAGAAAATTGTTGTTGTGCTTTATCTATATCATCATGACTATAAAAATAAGGCAAATTTGGGTATTTATTTTTAAAATGTTCCATTGCTAACCCTTTTGATACAAAAATAGGCACTGCAAAGACAACAAAAATCAATAAAATAACAACACCTAAAAGTGTGTTTGCTTCATCAAGACCAATGACGATAAGCATACCAACAACACCGATAAGAATTAGCATAATAGCCCCTGCTATGCTTTGACTGAACTGATCGATGAAATGTTCATAAACTTGCTTTTCAAGAGAAGCATCCAAAGAAATTTTTCCTTTAATGAGTTCATCCATACTACAATCGAATAATTCACATAAAATCATTAAGTTTTCAATTTCAGGAAAACCAGTACCACTTTCCCATTTACTGATAGCTTGTCTGGAAACTTGTAGCTTATCGGCTAACTCTTCTTGAGAATAGTTTTTTTTCTTTCTCAATGTGCGTAAATTTTCTGCGAAATTCATATATTTATACCTCCTATGCACATACGTATTTTAAGATAGCAGGCATGTTTATACCACCAACTTTGTTTTGCAACTTCTTTTTTCTTTGCCACGATACGTTGCATTTAGGAATATCCTTTCTAACAATATTATTTTCATTTGTATTTGTAACAGGCTCCTATGTTATGTTTCAAGCCATTGGATTCCCTTTGTTTGTTGAGTACCAGTTATAATTGTACAAGTGGTTTTCCATAATTGAAATTTGTTATTTGCAAATACTTCTTCCAAAAATATAAACACCTATGAGCATTTCGGGAATAGATATTCCTAACAAAATGCCAGAAAAGAAATCTTTAACAGTGGAACCGTCAATCGAATACGAAAGTGCTTGTAAAGCAATTCCCATAACCATCAGTAAAACACCTAGGATTAGATTTTTTTGTTTTTCTAATTCTTGAGTGCGTTTTAATAAGCTAACAATTTGTTCATCATAGAGACCAATATTTTTTTCATCTGTTTCTTTGCCCTCTATCAATTCAGTCATAGTGATTTCTAATGTTTCACATAGCTTTTTAATAATAGTATAATCAGGCATGCATTTACCAGTTTCCCATTTTGAAATGGTCTTATTTGATACCCCAATTTTTTCTGCCAATTGTTCTTGTGTATAATTCTTTTGTTTCCTTTTATGGGATATCAATTTTCCTGTGGTTAATGGGTTCATCATCATTACCTCCATTTTGTTGTTTATGATAGAAGGTTATCATTTTCTCCTGAATAATAACACCCCTTATATGGCGAATTTAGATGTAATTGTAAATAGAGTTATTATTTTTTACTTAAACTATGTCCATATTGCCATCGTCATCGTTGCTAAGACTATAAGGATTAATCCTATCGTTGCATTTTTATTTAGTTTCTCTTGGAATACAATTCTTGAAAATATGATTGAAACAAGAATACTTAATTTATCGATGGGCACAACAACGCTGACTATACCATGTTGTATGGCATCATAATAGCATAACCAAGACGCACCTGTGGCGATTCCAGATAATGTAATAAAGAATAATTCATTCTTTTTAATCTTTGATACTTGGTCCTGCTTACCTTTTGCAAAGACAATCAACCACGCCATCACTAATACAACACCTGTGCGTATTGCTGTTCCAAGATTGGATTCTACATTTTCTATTCCCATTTTTGCCAGGATAGATGTTAGTGCTGCAAATATTGCAGAAGCTATAGCGTAAGGAAACCATGGGCCTTTTGAGTGTTC
Source organism: uncultured Erysipelotrichaceae bacterium (assembly GCA_947573745.1). Classification (GTDB taxonomy): domain Bacteria; phylum Bacillota_I; class Bacilli_A; order Erysipelotrichales; family Coprobacillaceae; genus CANPGX01. The sequence continues at coordinate 3,107 of CANPGX010000071.1, forward strand.
ATGTTCGTCATGCTTTTTCTCTATCATTAGAAAAATACCTATCGCAAGAACTGTTGTACAGATAAGCTTAAGCCAGAGATTTCTTGTTTCATCAAATAAAACAATAGCGAAAATAACCGTCAGTACGGTGCTTGATTTATCAATAGGAACGACTTTATTGACATTTCCTATAGAAAGAGCCTTAAAATAGCACAGCCATGAAGCCCCTGTTGCAATACCTGACAAAATTAAAAATGTCAGAGATTTTATACTTATTTCATTCATTGAAGAAATAGAACCTACCAGAAATACCATCATCCATGCGAAAATGAAAACGATAATGGTTCGCAATGCTGTCGCAACATCCGAATCCGTATTCTTTATTCCACATTTAGCTAGTATAGATGTTATTCCAGCAAAAAAAGCAGATAAACTTGCCATGAAAATCCACATATTAACACCTCACAAACATTTATTTATTCATTTTTGACAGCAGGCAGACAGACTCTACATGAGAAGTATGAGGGAACATATCAAATGGATATAATTGTGAAGTATGATATCCTATTTGCCAGAACCATGTTAAATCTCTCATCAAAGTTTCTAAGTTACAAGAAACATAAGCGATTTTTTTAGGTTGAAGTTGTTCAATCGCATGAATAAGGGCTTTAGTTGTACCACTTCTAGGAGGATCCATGATTAAAGCATCAATGGATATGTGTTGCTTGGTGAGCATTTGCATATATTCAGTAGCATCACCATGTACAAAAGTGATATTTTTACGTTGATTCAATTTTGCATTTTCTCTAGCATCTATGATGGCTTGAGGGTTTAACTCGATACCGATCACTTTTTTGACATGGGGGCTAGCGCATAGACCTATGGTTCCAATACCGCAATAAGCGTCAATTAGAGTTTCTTGCCCTGTAAATTTCATTAACTCAAAAACCTTTTGATAAAGTTGCTCACATTGATCATGATTGATTTGATAAAAGGAAGAAGGAGAAATCTTGAATTTGAAATCGCATAGGGTATCAAAGATAAATCCTGACCCATAAAGTATTTTTTCTTCTTGCCCTAAAACGATGCTTGTTTGGCGACGATTCACATTCAAAACAATACTTCTAACTTCTGGAAAAGCACGAATCATTTCTTGACAAAAATTTTTTGAGCCATTGAATCGAGACTCCTGACAGACAAGGGTCAATAAAATTTGTTTAGAATGGACACCATAGCGAATCAAAACGTGACGAAGGAATCCAGTACGACGACGTTCATCATAAAGAGAAAGATGATATCTTTCAATTAAACTTTTTAAATGCTGAATCAATGCATCACAACGGGGCTCATGAAGAAGACAAGAAGTATAGGGAATGATTTGATGAGATTGTTCTTGATAAAGACCAGCCTCTATACCTCGATGACCTCTTTTAAAAGCGACAATGATTTTATTACGATAATGAAAAGGTTGTGGCGATGGTGTCAAAGGAGCTACTTTTATAGGTAAATGATAAGCATGAATCAAATCTTGACAAGTTTTTTCTTTCATGATGCACTGTTTTGCATAATCAAGATGAAGTAATTGACATCCCCCACAGGTTTGATAAATAGTACATGTTCTTGACGTCATGATCAATCCCTTCTTTCTTTTTAAGGATAACTTTTTTTAAAATGTAATACAATGCTTTTTTACATATTGTCTTTTTAGTATAATACATATAAGGAGATGTGAACATGTATTTAATATTGGACATTGGTGGAACTTCTACAAAATACGCTAAGATGGACAAAGAGGGGCATATTTTAGAAAAGGGACAATTTAAAACAGAAAAGAAAGATCAATCTATATTTTGTCAAAATATCTATGACCAGATGACCTCTTGTTGTCATTTAGAAGGTGTAGGCATCAGTTATCCTGGATTGGTGGATAGTGATACTGGAAAAATCATCCACGCCAGTGCGATACCTTATCTGGATGGGCAGATGATTCAGGATGTTTTATCTTGTTGTGCAGTACCTATCAGTATTGAAAATGATGCCAAATGTGCCGCATTAGCCGAATTATGGAAAGGAAGTTTAAAAGCATGTTCAAGTGCTTTAGTCATGGTGTTAGGAACAGGAATTGGTGGTGCTATCATTCATGATGGAAAGCTTTATAAAGGACGTCATTTTAAAGCAGGAGAAATAGGTAGCTTTTTACATGTGAAAGATATGGAAAACCAAGAAGCGATATCTTTAGGAGAGACGCTTTCTGCTGTTGGTATGATCAAACGTATTGCTCAAGCCCTTGATATACCTCCAGATGGTCCTTTGATCTTTGAAAAGATTTGTCAAAAAGATCCAATAGCTTATCCTATTTTTCTATATTATTGTCGTTGTTTGACAAAGGAAATTTTTAATATAGATTATGTATTGGATTTAGAAAAAGTCGCTATTGGTGGGGGAATCAGTGAGCAACCTATCTTGATTGAAACACTCAATCAATGTTTTAAACAGTGGCGTAAAAAATATAGAGATGACCTTTATGATTTAGACATTGTGGCATGTACCTATCGACATGATGCTAATCTGATAGGGGCATTATATCATCATTTGAATAAGGAGAAAAAAAGATGTGGGGAATGATTGCAACTTGGCGTATGGCTAAGGAGGGTATTGATGAAGGTGTTGTTTTATTAAAGAAAGATGGAGATAGTGGTGATGCTTTAGAAGTAGCAATTAGAAATGTTGAAAATAATCCATTTTATAAATC
>CANPGX010000072.1 GCA_947573745.1 uncultured Erysipelotrichaceae bacterium
TGGATTTACAAAAGAATAATCAATCACTTTTGCTTTTTCTGCAACAACACCATAAGTTAAGTTTGCAGCTTCTTCTTCACTTAAAACAACTTTAACATTTGTAGGTCCTTCGTTAAGTGAACGACTTGTTACATTTTGTTGTTCCTGGCTAATTCTCCAATCAATGAATTTATAAGCTAATTCTTTATTTTCAGAAGTTGAAACAACATCGATCATATTGAAGTTAGCATAAGTTCCACTTTCAGGTACAACATATTCACAATTTGAGTTAGCAGCTTTGATATTAGGAATAGCAAAGTCACCTACAACTGCAACAGTAATTTCACCAGCAGAGAACATATTAGCTAAATCACTTGATTTTGAATAAGATTTGACAACATTTGGTTTTAATTCTTCTAAAGCTTCAAATGCAGCAGCACCATTATCACTCTTGATATCTACACCTTTATAATCACTAGCAATATGTACCATCGCTACACCATATGTTGATGTAATATCAGGAATAGCAATTTTTCCTGCTAATTCTGGTCTCCATAAATCTTCCCATTTAGAAATTTCAAATCCTGTTGCTTCTTTATCATAGATAATACCACAACTTTGAATAACGATAGCTGGACCATATCCATACATTTCTTGTAACTTCTTTGCTGGTTCAATCAAATCAGCAATGTTTTCAATTTTACTTAAATCCAACTTATCCACTAAACCTAATTCGTATGCTTTTGTTGCATTTAATTGATTAAGTTCGATAACGTCAATCCCACTTTGAGGATTGTTTTGGATCTTTGCCAGACGTTCTCCAGCAGTTCCTAAATCTGTGATAATTTCACAATTGTTTGCTTCTTCGAAAGGTGCCCAAACATCTCTTTCTAGAATATCTTCACTTAATGCGAATGAAGATACTGTCAAAGTTTGTTTTTCTTTTTCTTCTTTCTTTGAGCAAGCGACCATGCCGAAAAGCATTGCGGCACATAAAACTAAAGTTAAGCTCTTTTTCATGTTCTTTCTCCTCCTTATTAAACTAGAACTATTTTATGGGAAGGCAATACCATATGAATTTGGTCGCCTGTCTCATACACATCACTGTCAGATCCATTAACGATTAAACTGCCAAAGTCACTTTGTACTTCATACTGATAACTCTTTCCAAGGAAAGTACGTACAGCCACTTGGCCACTGATTCCGTTTTCTGGAACTGGGGTTTTGACAATTTCAATGTCATCTGGACGAATTGTCATTTTCTTAACATCATATTCTGGCACATCATCTACTCTAAATGAAACACCCTGAGATCCAAATAAATGGTCTTCTTTTCTTTCAACATCAATGAAATTTTCAAAACCAATAAATCTAGCTACAAATTCTGTTTTTGGCTTTGCATAAATATTCTCCGGTGTATCATATTGCTCTATAATACCATTGTTCATGACAGCAACACGATCAGAAATAGAAAAACATTCCTCTTGATCATGGGTAACAAAAATGGTTGTGATACCTAGTTTCTTTTGTAGACGTTTAATTTCAACACGCATTTGAATTCTTAATTTAGCATCTAAATTTGATAATGGTTCATCTAAAAGCAATAAATTCGGTTCAATGACCAACGCACGTGCCAAGGCAACACGTTGACGTTGACCCCCAGAAAGTTGCTTCGGATAACGATTTTTATATTCACTTAACCCACAAGTTTCAAGCATATTATCCACTTTTTTTTCAATGACCTTTTTATCTTCTTTTTTCATTTTTAGACCAAAAGCAACATTTTCGCCTACGGTTAAATGTGGGAATAATGCATAACTTTGAAAAACAATTCCAAAATTACGTTTATGTACAGGAATCTTAGTATAATTTTGATCATTAACCATCAGATCACCACTTCTTGGTTGAATATAGCCGGCAACAACACGCAATGTCGTTGTTTTTCCGCATCCACTAGGTCCTAATAAAGATACAAGTTCTCCCTTCTCTATTTTTAAGTTCAAGCCCTCTAATATATTGTGTTTTCCATCATAACTTACAGTAATTTCATTCAAATCAACATATGACATAGTATTTCCCCCTTATTTCGCTAATGCTGAGATACCTAATGTTTTCTCAACAATAAACATAATGATGATCGTTGCCAACATCAGCATCACAGAAATAGCTGATACGGTTGGATCATAGTTATATTCAACATAACTCATCAATGTGTTTGGCAATGTCACAATGCCTGGACCTGTCAAGAACATTGAAACAGGAATATTATTGAACGAATTGATAAAAGCTAAAAGAAAACTTGAAATAATACCACTGGAAATATTAGGTAAGACAATTTTGAAAAAGGCAAGCCATTTATTACAACCAAGGCTCCATGCCACTTCTTCAATCGAAAAATCAAATTGTTCCAAAGCACCACCCACAACACGAATAACATAAGGTAATACCACCAAAAAGTGTCCTAAAAGTAAACCTTCAAAGACTGGCATTTTCAATTTAATAACAATAAATAAGAATAATGAATACCCCACCACAATACCAGGTACAATCGTTGGTGATAAGAAAAAGCTTTTAAGTAACTTCTTTCCCTTTAAACTATACCGACTAAGCGCATAAGCTGCAGGTATACCAATCAGCAATGCCATCAGTGTAGCAATCATTGCTACCTTAAAACTAAGGAAAAAGGCATTCTTAAACGATTTAGAACTCAACGCCACTTGAAACCATGAAAATGTAAATCCTTTAATTGGAAAAGCAATGGTTTTCTCTGTTCCAAAAGCCGTGACCACAATGATCACTAATGGAATAATCAGAAAAGAAAATACAATGACAGAAAAAATTGTTAAACCTTTATATCTACGCATGATTTTCACCTCTTCGATCTAAACGTGTCGCTAATGCATTCAACACCTTCATCACCACTAATGTAATGACAATCATCACAAATGCAATAACACCAGCACCTGTCCAATCATTCAAAGTCATAGCACGTTGATAAATAAATGTAGATAGTACCAATGATTTATTTCCACCTAGTAACTGTGGTGTCGTATAAGCCGTTAATGCCCCTGTAAAAACTAATACTGCTCCAGTAATAACACCAGGAATACTTAATGGCAAGACAACCTTCAAAAAAGAACGCATCTTGTTAGCCCCTAAACTTTCAGCAGCCTCCATTAAATCATTATCAATATTATCCATCACACCGACCAAGGTCATGATCATAATAGGTAAAAATAAATAAATGGTCCCCATAAGGACTGAAAACTCTGTATAAAGCATCCCTACTGGTTGCTTTATCAGACCCATAGCCAGTAACACTTTATTTATAACACCATTTTTACCCAAAATATTAATCCAGGCAAAGCTACGAACAACCGAATTAGTTAACATTGGGAAAATAGAAACAGCAATCAAGATACCTTTCCATTTTTTTGAACATCGCGAAATGAAATAAGCGGTTGGAACGCCCATAATTGCACATACAATGGTTGCTATAACGGCAATACGCATTGTACGCATTAAAATTTCCATATAATATTCATCTTTAAAAAATGCAATATAAGCTGATAGTGATAAACCATCTGGAAAAATCGTTGGCCATAGTACAGAAACCAATGGCAAAAATAAGAAAAATAATAACAACACAATTCCCGGTAATAAAAATAAATATGGAATTTTATTTTTCATATGCCCTCCCCTTAGAATATAAAAAGACTCCATCTACAAGGAGTCACCACGACAAAAAATCTTGGTCATCATAGTCCAGCTATTTACGGCAGCTGGGTAGAGACTGGCGCACCTTATCAGCGTCTTTATATGATTTAAAACCAAGTTTATTTTACACAAATTTACATCAATAAACAAGTCTTATCTTATTTTTCTAGCTATTTTCTTTCATTTTTCAGCAAACTTTTATATGGATACGTCATCCTTTTTCCTCATCATTGCATATTCTACCCATATGACCTTATATTCTATAAAGATACTATCTTCATTTTAATAGACTCGCCATTTTCATTTGATCTACAAAATCATCTCTTATTCATCAAACTTAAAATGTTGATCTATCTTTTAACTATTTTTAAATCTTTATTTTGTGATAAAATAAATCAAATGCAACTGAAAGTTGGTAGAAACGATAAGCTATTTTATTTAAACTAAGCCATGTAAAGGAGGAAGTAATCTAATGAAATTTGGTGATAACTTAAGAAACCTTAGAAAAAAGAAAAGATTATCGCAAGAGAAGTTGGCTGAAAAAGTAGGTGTATCTAGACAGAGTGTCTCTAAGTGGGAAACCGGAGAATCCTATCCAGAAATGTCTCATATTATGATACTATGCCAAATTTTTCATTGTCATATTAATGATCTCGTCCACGAAGATCTTACAGACCTTCATTCATTAGATGAAGAAATTCGTATGAACATTGTTAAGTTTAAACAAGAAAAACAAACTAAGATGAAGAATTTGAGTAAAATCATCTATTTTCTTTCCATGATATCTCATCTTCTTCTAAAATTAAGCATCGGGATCATCATCGTGGTCATGCTAGCAGTACCTTTTATTTTCCAACACATTCACATCGATGATAACACCATCACATTATATCAAGATACTTTTCAATATGATATCCAGGATAACACCCTAGAAATCACCAATATGCAAGGAGATACATTATTTCATCGACATATTGATACAAATACCAATTTAGCGCAATATTTGTTGCATAAAGATACGAACTACCATTTATTCTCATTAGAATTCTTTTTATTTGGCTTTTCTATTTCTATCTTGTTCTTATCACTGCTTTTTAAGCATCTCAAAATACTCGCTAAAAATATTCATGATCTAGATACACCTTTTACCTTGGAAAATGTCATGCATATCAAAAGTATTTCTCATCTCATGATTTTTGTCCTTGTCATACCAGAAGTGTTGGCCCTATTATACCAATGGATCATGCATATTGATTTAAGTACTGACTTTAGTCTCATGAGCATTATTTTAATCTTGATCATCTACAGTTTATCTTTTATTTTTGAATATGGTTACGAAATACAATTAGATTCTAAAGGAAAAATGTATGGCATTGAAAATGAATAAGGACATCTTTATCCAACAATGTCCCCAAAACTATACCTTATCTCAAAAAGAAACCATCTATGAATTACTTTGTACACAAAGCCTTGTGGGTCGCAAAAATAAACAACGCTTTATCCTCAAAGCTTCACAGTATCTAACCATTTCACAAGAACAGGCGCAACAACTTTACAATCAATGTGCCTCTATATGGCTATCTTCTTTTGATTAAAGCACTTTTCATAAGTGCTTTTTTCAACTTCTGAAAACAAAGAAACATCTAAATGATTTGATAAAAGATCCTGCCATTGATCATGATCCATAAGCAAGCGCTCTTTTTGTTTTTTAGATAATTGTTTAATACGATACTCAAATTGGCAAGCTTCTTGTCGTGTATGGCACTGCCATATTTTTTCTACCTTTTTAACCGGATGACTATAGGTATACTTAGCACAGCGCGCTCCTCTTTCAATATGTTCCTTGATCCTTCTTTCAAAATCATGGGTCATGCCAGTATATAAAGAGTCATCTTCACAACGAAGCATATAAATATAATACATTTCATCACCTCTTAATAAATATCCTCCAGCTTAGCTGGAGGTTTTTCATATGCGGGCATAGCCCTGCT
>CANPGX010000073.1 GCA_947573745.1 uncultured Erysipelotrichaceae bacterium
CTAGTATTTTTGTTTTCTCAGATCATGGTGATTATACAGGGGACTATGGTATCGCAGAGAAAGTACAAAACTGCTTTGAAAACCCTATTTCAAATATTCCATTATTGGTGAAACCTGCTAAACAATTTGCTTGTCAACCACGTCAGTCTAAAGCCTTGGTAGAACTGGTTGATTTATGTCAAACAGTTTGTGATATGACAGGTATTGAAACAGAATATGTTCAATTTGGAAAATCACTGTTACCAACATTAGCTGGTAATGAAGAGCATAAAGATGCTGTATTCTGCGAAGGTGGACGTATTCATGGTGAAATTTGGGCTATGGAAAGAGGTCATGGACCTGAATCTCCATATTATCCTAGACTTTCTGAACAATGTAAAGAAGGACCACAACATACAAAAGCAACCATGATTCGTATGGGAAATTTAAAGTATGTTAAACGACTTTATGAAAAAGATGAACTCTATGATTTAGATAAAGATCCACAAGAGCTCAACAATATCATTGAGGATGAAAGCTATAAAGAAGCTTTGATCACAATGAAAGAAAGAATGCTGACTTTCTATCAAGAAACGGGAGATATCGTCCCTAATCGTAGAGATAAGCGATAAATAGATATATGAAGCTATCTTTACGATAGCTTTTCTTGTAAAATTTTTTATGATGTGGAGGAAAGAATATGAAAAATTACTTAGCCATTGATGTGGGTGGTACAGCTATAAAATATGCGATGATGAATAAAGAGGGAGATATTCTAAGTAAAGGTGAAACACCTACACTTCGTTCTTGCATGGAAGAATTTTTAGGTGCTTTAGATTCGATTGTTTTACCTGTCAAAGACCAAGTCATGGGGCTTGCTATGAGTATGCCTGGGAAAATAGATCATATAAAAGGTTTTTCTTATACAGGAGGCGCTTTATCCTTTATTAAGGATACACCTACTAAAGCCATTTTAGAAGACAGATACCATTTGCCTGTGACCATTGAAAATGATGGTAAATGTGCTGCTTTAGCTGAAGCATGGTTAGGAAATCTAAAGGATGTAGACAGTGGGGTTGTAGTGATTTTAGGAACAGGTATTGGCGGTGGCATTGTTTTAAATAAACAAGTTTGGCGGGGCTTTTTAGGTTCTGCTGGAGAATTATCACCGTTACCTACCAATTATTTAGATGCAGCAGATATGAAGACTTGTTTTGCTAGATTAAATGGTGTAGGTGGTCTTATTGAACCCTATTGTCAATTGAAAAATATCGCGCTTGAAGATATGAATGGGCGTATTTTTTTCAAACAACTGGCTCAAGGGGATACGATAGCACAAGAAGTCTTTGATCGTTTCATCGCAACCTTGACTTCAGGTATTATCACTATTCAAGCTGTTCTTGATGTAGAAAAATTTTGTATTGGTGGTGGTATTAGTGCTCAAAAAATACTGATTGATACTTTGCAAGAAAGTGTGCAACATTACTTTGAAAAGCTTCCATTAACACCATTAAATCCACCTGCTATTGCTCGCTGTGCTTTTAGAAATGATGCTAATCTGATCGGCGCTTTAAAAAACTTTTTAGATCAACAACCTTAATGATTTAAAGATGAGTGATAAGAATAAAATTATTGTGATCAATGATTTTTACCACAACTCACTGGCATGGGATTATATTGCAACTTTGTGTCAAATCAATTACAATATAGAATAAGAGAGGGAGTGTCTTAATGAAATGTCCAAAATGCCATAACGAAGTGACAGAAGATCAGCAATATTGTCCTTCTTGTGGAGCCAAAATCAAAGCACAAAGTCGATTTTCTAAAAAATTAGAAGCTGAAAATAAACAAAGAGATCATAAGAAGAAAATGGAACTCAAAGAAGAAGAAAGACAAAAGAAAATTATTGCTGAAAAGGGCCTAAAAAATAAATATTCTTTATATCCTATTATTTTTGGTGGTCTTGGTACAGCGGTTGTTCTTTGGCCTGCTGGATATGCTATACAAATCCAATGGTGGTATGTAACGATTATCTTTATTTTAGGTGCTATAGGTTATTATTTCGCAATTAAAGCCAATAAGTTGAATGAAAAGTATTTCCAACATCATCGTGTTAGAGTAGATGCTAAGCGTATTAAAATAGGTGTTTACTTATGTGCATTTACATTATTAGCGGGAGCGATGATGCTCATGGTGGTTGTCCCTTATTATTTTCCAATGTAATATAAAAATAGGTATAAGATCACATTTCTTAAATAAAAAGAAATGTGATCTTTTTATTTAATGGAATAAGCTTAAAAAATAAAAAAGACCCCAAAGGGTCTCTGTTGATCAAATAATAGATTAAGCGTTGGTAGTACCCATTTCTTCTTCATAAGCTTTATTATCAGCCACTCTGAAGAATGGGAAGTAAACAGCCATTGCAATAAGGTTACATACGATTTCCCAAACAGAAATTTTCCAGCTTCCTTGAAGAATACCATAAAGTACAGGTGGTGTAGTCCATGGAATTTGAGCTCCAATAGGGATAGGAACAAGACCGATACTCATCACAAAGTATGTCAATAAAGCTAAGAATGGTGTTAAGAAAATTAATGGAATAAAGAACAATGGGTTCAATACAACAGGGATACCAAAGATCAATGGTTCATTGATAAAGAAGAATGTCGTTGGTAAAGATAATCTTCCTAAAGTTTTGAACTGTGTACTCTTTGAGAAGAATGTCATCAAAATAGCTAATGAGAACATTGATCCAACACCACCAGAACAGAAGCATCTAGAAAGTGATCCAGAAATGATATATTTTGGAGCTTGTCCAGCTTCATATAATGCAAAGTTTTCTAAGGCTAATGGTGTATAGATAGGGTTTGTAATTGAACCAGTGATATTTCCACCATGAAGACCGAAGAACCATAAGAAGTTACACATGAACTGGAAGAAAATAAATGCCCAGATATTATTTCCAACAAATCCCATTAATGAAGATTGAATAATTGTGAAAATAGCATTGTGTAAAGTACCATAGCTTGTTAATGTCATTAATCCAGCAATGACTAAGAAGAATAATACAACAATAGCCGTTGGAATTAATGCTGAGAATGAGTTTGCTACATTTGGTGGTACACTGTCAGGAAGTTTAATGACCCAACCATGTTGTACAACATAAATGTAAATTCTAGCACCAACTAAAGCAACAAACATAGCACTAAATAGACCTTTAGCACCTAAGAAAGCTGTTGCATAAGCGCCTTCTGTACGACCAGTAATTAACATAAATGATACGATAGATGCTAAACCAGCACCAGCACCATCTACACCAAATTCTTTAGCTAATGTATAAGCCATAAAGAATGAAGCATAAATAGCAATTAAATCAATTGTAGCTTGTGAAGGTAATGCAAGAATAGCGTTTAAACCTGTTTCAGCTAGCCAATTTGTATATGCAGCAATTGGAAGGTTACCTAACATTGTGAATAAAGATCCGACAATTGAAGCGGACATGATAGCAACGAAACCGCCACTGATAGCTTTTAAATATTTATTTGATCCGATTTTTGAAGCGACTGGAACGAGTGTATTTTCCAAAACATTCATCATTTTATCCATAGTTATCTCCTCCTTTTTTTATTTTTCTCCCAATTTACTGATAAGATAGCTGCCTCACTACACCTTCATTATAGTATAAAAAAAGTCACAAACAAACTTGGCATATTGCCAATTAGTTGTGGCATTTTTTGTTTTCCTCTTCATAGGCTTGGCGGTCAGCAATATTAAAGAATGGAAACCACATCAGTCCCGCAGCAATGATCATGACGACTTCCCAAACAGCAATTTTCCAACTTCCTTGAAGCAAACCATAAATGACAGGGGGCGTTGTCCAAGGTAATAGAGCACCAATAGGAATAGGGACTAAACCAATGGACATGACAATATAAGTTAAAATAGATAATATTGGCGTGATAAACATTAATGGAACGAAAAAGAGTGGGTTAAGGATAATAGGAACTCCAAATAATAAAGGTTCATTAATGTAAAAGAGTGTTGTAGGTAAAGAGACTTTACCTAATGTTTTATAACGTTGACTTCTAGAAAGAAAAGTCATGATGATACTTAATGAAAACATAGAACCCACGCCACCAGAAATAAAACATTTGTTAAATACTGAAGAAATGATATAGATAGGTTCTTTTCCTGCTTTATATAACTCAAAGTTAGCTAATGATAACGGTGTGTAGATTGGATTTGTAATAGCACCAATGACATTTCCTCCATGAACACCAAAAAACCAAAGTAAGTTGGTAATCAGTTGAAAGAAAATAAATGAGAAAATATTATTACTGATATATTGTGTAAGAGAAACTTGTAAAAGCGTGTAAATCATTTCATGCAAATTAGTATAAGGTGTCATCTTAATAAAAGCAACAATAACTACATTCAAAGTAATAATTAAAAAGGATGGAATAATGGCCTCAAAAGCATTGTTGACAGTAGGTGGCACAGTTTGTGGCAAATGAATACGAATATCTTTTTTGATGATAGAAACATATAGATAGCCAATCATCAAACCTATAAAGATAGCACCAAATACGCCATTAGAACCAAGGTAATCTGTGGCATAACGATTATTTTCCCTTCCTGTCATAAGAAAGAAGCAGACTAAAGAAAGTAATCCGGCACCGTGACCTTCGATATCATAAGATCTTACAAAATGGTATGCAATGAAAAAAGATAGATAGACACTTAAAAGTTCAATCGTTGTACTATTGCCTAGTTCTAGAATACGATCAAGACCAGTGTTATGAAGAAAATCAGTATAGACATCGATAGGTAAATTCTGAAGTAATACAAAGATAGAACCAATGACTGTCACTGACATAATCGATTTAAAAGCCATGGTAATAGCGTTTAAAGGTTTAGATAGCGAAATACGATTTGCTAAAGGCATCATTTTTTGATACAACTGATTGGTATTTGAAGAAGGCTTTTGATGAGGTGCTTCTTGTGACGTTAAAACTTGGTCTAAAATAGCTGCAGCATCAAGGTGTCCATAGTCTTTCATAGTGATGTCAAAAACATCGACATGATATTCTTGAGACAATTGACGGATATCATCACTTACAAAGTTTAGTTGTGGTGCTAACAAAAGCACATCAGCTTCTTCTAGATAGAGATTGAGTTGATTCTTGGCACAAGCACCAATTTTAATGTCCTCAAGATGCCGATTTTTGACTTCTTCTCTCATTTTTTGCACAAGTAGGCTACTGGACATGCAACTTGCACAACATAATAATATCTTCATGATTATTGAAAGATACTCTCTTTAAGCTGCTCTGACTTTTCCAAAGATAAGCTTTGAATGTACTGTTGAATCGTCTTAAAATCAGCGTGTTTTTCTAGTTCTTGTATTTGTTTGTTGTTGAGGACTAGACTTGAAAGAACCTCGTTGAAAACGCTGAGCGCTTCTTCAGATTGTTTATTGATACAGAGCATGAAAATAAATTTAACATGATGCTTTTCCCATTTGATAGGTTTGTCCAGAATACCGATCGCAACAAAAGTTTCATCCATGACTAAATGAACTGGATGAGGGACAGCTGTACGATTACCAAATTCAGTAGAGGCAATCGCTTCTCTTTGCATCACTAAATCATAAAAGTTTTCAGGAAGAGGGTGGATAGCGTTGATTTTATCACACATAC
>CANPGX010000074.1 GCA_947573745.1 uncultured Erysipelotrichaceae bacterium
AGAATATCCGGATTCATCACTAAAATACCAGCAATAGCGACTCTTCTTTTTTGCCCACCAGATAAATCAAAAGGAGATTTCTGTAAATAACTTTCATCCAACCCTACCAATTGAATAACTTTTTTAACGCTTTGTTTTGCCTCTTCTTCAGAAACTCCAAAATTAATAGGACCAAAAAGAATGTCTTTCTCAATAGTTTCTTCAAATAATTGATACTCTGGAAATTGAAAAACGAGACCTACCTTTTTTCTTAATGGCTTTAAAGCCTGTGTTTTTTCCGTAGCACTTATTTTAAAATCATCAATATATAATGTTCCTTGTTTTGGTAATAATAAGGCATTAAGATGCTGTATAAGGGTCGATTTTCCACTGCCCGTATGACCGATAATCGCTGTAAATGATCCTTCTTTGATTTCTAAATCAATTTCTTTTAAAGCATGATATGCAAAGGGCGTATGTGGTGCATAAACATGATCTACTTTTTCGAATATAATTGACATAATTTATTCACCAACTTTTCTTCTCTAATTTCTTTTTTATCTAACAAACCTTGTTGATACAATAATGAACTCAGCCTATAGGCAAAGGGCACATCAAGGCCTAGTGATTTCAATAAGTCTTCATCACTTAAGACTTCTTCCGGACTACCATCTTTGACAATCTTGCCTTGGTGTAACAAAATCACTTGATCAGCATAAACTGCTTCCTCAATATCATGGGTAATTGAAAAGACAGTCATAGCTTCTTTCTCATTAAGTGAGCGTACCAAATGATTAATTTCATTTCTTCCCTTTGGATCCAACATGCTTGTTGCCTCATCTAAAATAAGAACAGAAGGATGCATTGCCAAAATACCAGCAATGGCCACACGCTGTTTTTGGCCACCAGATAATTTAGTCGGTTCATGATCAAGAAAGTTCTGCATACTTACATAGGTTGCATATTCTTGAATAATTTGTTCCATGTCCTTTGGATCGATACAACGATTTTCTAATCCAAAAGCAATATCATCTCTTACTGTAGCACCAATAAATTGATTATCTGGATTTTGAAAAACAATGCCCACTTCTTTTCTTACGGGATATGGATCCTCATTATCCAGTTCATGACCATTGATTTTAATTGTTCCATCATTTTTTTCTAAAAGTCCAATTAAAAGTTTAGTAATCGTACTTTTACCACTACCATTATGCCCTAAAATCACTGTATAGGACCCTTTTTTAATACTAAAAGAAATATCATCTATCGTTTTGCTTCCCTTCTCATACTCAAAAGAAAGATGATCCACTTCAATAATATTTTCCATATGATCCCTCCTATAAAAAATCCGTGAACGATCTCACGGAAAAAAAGTTCATATCACACTTTTCTCTTCCAGACTATCACTGTCGGTGTAGGAATTTCACCCACTCTGCTCAACGCTTGCGGACTTTACCGCCGGTCGGGAATGCCACCCTGCCTCAAAGATTGTTCACACGCTTTATTTTAGACGTTTAATGATATGATGTCAATCATAATAAAAACCCCTCATGCTGAATTTCAACATATAGGGGTTATAGAGTTTATTAAACTAACTCGATAATTGCCATTGGAGCGTTATCACCTTTACGGTTATATGTTTTTAAGATACGTGTGTATCCTCCATTAACCTCTTTGTATTTAGGTGCAACATCATCAAATAACTTTTGAACTGCAGTTTTTCCGCTCTTTTCATCAATAACATCTTGAAGAACTGCTGCTGCTTGTCTTCTAGCATGTAAATCTCCACGTTTACCTAAAGTAATTAAACTTTCTGCAACTTTACGTACTTCTTTTGCTCTTGTTACAGTTGTTTCAATTTTACCATAAACAATAAGATCTGTAGCTAGATTACGTAACATACCTTTTCTTTGTGTAGGTGTACGTCCTAATTTTCTATTTGTAGCCATAATCCTGCTCCTTCCTAAATCATCCTAATCTAATGGCTTAAAGCTTAAGCCAAGTTCAATGAGTTTTTCTTTTACTTCTTTGAGTGACTTTTTCCCTAGATTTCTCACTTTAATCATATCATCTTCTGACTTAGAAGCTAATTCTTGAACAGTTTGAATACCAGCACGTTTTAAGCAGTTATAAGAACGTACAGATAAATCTAGTTCTTCAATCGTCATATCTAATACTTTATTTCCTGATTCGCTTTGTACTTCAGACATCACTTCCATATTCACAGCAACATCTGATAACTCTACAAAAACTTCAAGATGTTCAACCAACATCTTACTTGCTAGAGCTAAAGCCTCATGTGGTTTAATTGTACCATTGGTTGTAATTTCTAAAGTTAATTGATCATATTTTGTACTCTGTCCTACGCGTGTTGGTTCAACAGCATAAGCTACTTTTTCAATTGGAGAATAAATAGAATCCGTTGGAATAACTCCAATTGTATTAATTGATTTTTTGTTTTGATCTGCACTCACATAACCGCGATCTCTTTTAGCGTACATTTCCATATAGAAATGTGCTCCAGCAGCAACATGAGCAATCACCAAATCATTAGAAATCATTTTTACATTTGATGGGCACTGAATATCCGCTCCAGTGATTGTTGCAGGTCCTTTAATATCAAGAATCATCGTAACTTGTTCATCATCTTCAATTTCAAACACAAGCTGTTTCAAATTAAGAATAATAGCTGTTACATCTTCAACAACACCATCAACTGCTGAAAATTCATGAATAGCTCCTTGAACCTTAATCGCATGAATAGCCGCTCCAGGTAAAGAAGAAAGAATAACTCTTCTTAATGAATTACCTAAAGTCGTTCCAAACCCTCTTTCTAAAGGTTCAATGATAAACTTACCGTAATTTTCAGATTCATTGTACTCCTCAACAGTAAAGTTTGCTTTTTCAAATTTTTGCATTTTTGCTCCTCCTATTGGGAAATTCTCTTTACCTTTTCAATTATCCACGAGGACGTTTTGGTGGACGACATCCGTTATGAGGAATAGGTGTTACATCATTAATTGCTGTAACTTCTAATCCTGCAGCTTGTAATGCACGAACTGCAGCTTCACGTCCTGGTCCAGGACCTTTAACGTTAACTTCTACTGACTTCATTCCTTGATCAATTGAAGCTTTTGCAGCTGCTTCAGCTGCCATTTGTGCAGCATATGGTGTAGATTTTCTTGAGCCCTTAAAACCAAGAGCACCAGCACTTGACCAAGTTAATACATTACCGTGTTCATCTCCAATAGTAACGATAGTATTATTGAAAGTTGAATGAACATGAGCAACGCCTTTTGCTATATTCTTTTTAACACGCTTTTTTGTACGTGGAGTTGTTTTAGGTTTTGCCATTTTTTTCAACCCCTATCTTACTTTTTCTTACCAGCAATTGCTACTGCTTTACCTTTACGTGTACGAGCGTTAGTTTTTGTTCTTTGTCCACGTACTGGAAGACCTCTTCTATGACGCATTCCTCTGTAGCTACCAATTTCCATTAAACGTTTAATGTTTAATGCAGTGTCTCTACGAAGATCTCCTTCAACTTTTAATTTTTCTACTTCTTTTCTAATTCTACCTTCTTCAGCTTCTGTTAAGTCTTTTACTCTTGTATCTTCACTGACATTAGCTGCTTTCAAGATTTTTTTAGCTGTAGAATCACCAATTCCGTATACATATGTTAATGAAACTACCACACGTTTCTCACGTGGGATATCAATTCCAGCTATACGAGCCATACTATACTTTCCTCCTAATTAACCTTGTCTTTGTTTATGTTTAGGGTTTTCACAAATAATCATAACCCTACCCTTACGTTTTATTACTCTGCATTTATCGCAGATTGGTTTTACAGATGCTCTTACCTTCATCTTTGTTACCTCCGTTCCACTTATTTGTGTCTAAATGTAATACGCCCACGTGTTAAATCATATGGTGAAATCTCTACTGTTACCTTATCTCCCGGTAAAATGCGAATGTAATTCATACGGATTTTACCAGACACGTGTGCCAAGATAACAACACCATTTTCTAAAGCAACTTTAAACATTGTATTTGGTAATGTCTCTAAAACTGTTGCTTCAACTTCAATCACATTGTCTTTTGCTTTCGCCATTGAAATTCCACTCCTTCTAAAGCTTAGTCATAATCTCATAACCATCTTCAGTAATCACGATCGTATGCTCATAATGAGCAGCTAGTGAACGATCTCTTGTGACGACGGTCCATTCATCATCCAATACTTCAGTCTCTTTTGCTCCTAAATGAGCCATAGGTTCGATGGCTAGAGCCATACCTACTTTCAATTTAGGACCTCGACCAGGCTTGCCATAATTTGGCACAGCAGGATCCTCATGAACTTGTGTTCCTATACCATGCCCAGTATAGTCTCTTGGTGTAGAACATCCATGACTTTCAAGATATTCTTGAATGGCATGAGAAACATCAGATAAACGATTTCCTGGTTTAACTTGCTCTAATCCACAATAGAGCGAAGCTTCCGTGACTTCCATCAGTTTTTTAACTTCTTCACTCACATGTCCGACAGCATATGTCCAAGCGCTATCCCCATGGTATCCTTTATAACAAGCACCAACATCAACAGAAACAATATCACCATCTTTAAGTTTCCTATCACTAGGAATACCATGAACAACTACCTCATTAATAGAAATACACACACTAGCAGGAAATCCATATAAATGTAGGAACGAAGGTGTCGCACCATGATCTTCAATGACTTTACGTGCTATATGATCAATTTCTTTTGTTGTTATTCCCGGTTTGATGATTTCTTTCATCTTTTCATGAACAAGAGCCACTATTCGTCCAGCTTCTCTCATCAATTCAATTTCATGTTGATTTTTAATAATAATCATTACCTGACCTCCAAGCTTTTTTCGATGTCTTCAAAGACGTCTTCCATGGATTGATCACCATTAATGTTTATTAAAGAACCTTTAGCTGTATAGTATCCAATTAAAGGACGGGTCTGGTGTAAGTAAGTATTTAAACGAATAGCCACTGCTTCTTCGCTTTCATCAGTTCGTTGATATAATTCACCGCCACATTTATCACAAACACCAGCAACCTTACTTGGATTAAATAATACATGATAAGTCGTTCCACATTGTTTACACGTTCTTCGACCAGCTAATCTCTTTTTTAGATTTTCAAAATCACATTCAAGATTAATAATAGCATCAATTTGAAATCCAAATTCCCTACAAATACTTTCTAATTCACGAGCTTGAATGATCGTTCTAGGAAAACCATCTAAAATGAATCCATTTTCCCAATCTTTCTTTGCCAAACGTTCTCTCATCATTTGAATAGTAAAGTCATCCGGTACCAGGTGACCATGCTTAATAAAATAATTCGCAATAACACCATAGCTATTTTCCTCAGCAATCGCAGCTCTAAACAAATCCCCTGAAGAAATTTGTGTGAGCCCGTACTTCTTAACTAGATTCTTAGCTTGTGTACCTTTCCCAGCTCCGGGAGGCCCCATAAGAATAATATTCATTCTATTCACCTCATTTTACTATTATATTTTATCGTCGAATACTTCCTCGGTATTCCTTGTGCTGTACTTCGGTTTTAATTTGTTTAACAGTTTCCAAAGCTACACCTGTCACGATAATCAATCCAGTTCCACCTAAAGTCAAAC
>CANPGX010000075.1 GCA_947573745.1 uncultured Erysipelotrichaceae bacterium
CATTCTGTAGAAGGATTAGAAGAAGCGGAGATTCTTGAAATTATTGATCATCATCGTATTGCAGATATTCAAACCAATGGGCCTGTTTTATTTAGATGTGAACCTTTAGGATCGACATCGACTATTATTGCCAAAGCTTTTCAAGAACAACATATTCCTATTCCAAAAAATATTGCGGGTGGTTTGTTAGGAGCCATCATTTCAGATACGTTATTGTTTAAATCACCAACCTGTACACCCACAGATACAAAGATTGCTAAAGAACTTGCCAAGATTGCTGAATTAGATATTTTATCCTTTGGGATGGATTTATTTAAAGCAGGAACTTCTTTAGTAGGTAAGACGGTAGAACAGATTTTCTATCAGGATTATAAACGCTTTACCTTTAATCAAGAAGATATCGGTATCGCTCAAGTCAATACGATGGACCTTGATGGTTTTTCAATTTATAAACAAGAGATGTTATCTTTTATGGAAAAAGTAGCTGAAAATCAAAGGTTAAAACTCGTCACCTTATTATTAACTGATGTCATCAATAGTAATAGTGAGATCCTTGTTGCTGGACCATGTCCTTGGTATGTAGAGATGGCTTTTAATACGACATTGGTGGAACAACAAGCGCATCTATCAGGTGTCGTTTCACGTAAAAAACAAGTTGTCCCAGCTCTGGCAGTTGCCATACAAGAAGATTAATATGGAGAAAAATATGAAAAAGATTTTATTTAGTGATGTCGATGGGACACTTTTCCGTTCTGGTCAAAGTCTGTCTTCAAAGAATGATGAAGCGCTCTGTCGTTTTCAAAATAGGGGACATACGATTGCTATTTGTACTGGAAGAAATTATTTTGAAATGCAGTCTGTCCTTCGTAAGACACATTTTGTTTATGATTACCTTGTTCTTAATAATGGCGCCTTGATCATGGATCATGAAGGGCATGTCATTTATGAAAAGAAGATTTCTTTCTCTACAGGGAAAGCGATCATTGAAAGAATTCGCCAGGAAACAGGGATGTGGTCATGGTTTTGTGATGGCCATAAAAACCTTGGAAGAAATGATACTACCTGTTTGGAAGTCGGTTTAGAAAAAGATCATCAAGAAGTTGATCTTGCTTGTTTTGATCAGTACCTTCAAGCAGATCACTTTCAAATTATTTGTCTCAATCAAGAAAATCAACAGATTGACCAAACCCAAAAAGTCGTTGCGTGGGTGGAATCTCATTTTTCAAATGAGGTAACGTGTTTCTTTAATGAATACTATGTCGATATTGTTCCTTCTGGCTGTTCAAAAGGATTAGGCATAGATCAATTATTGTCTATACTACCAGAAACTTTTGATCAAGTCATTGCGATCGGTGATTCTTATAATGATGAAAGTATGATAGAAAGAGCAGATATAGGTGCAACCTTTACATATGCACCACAAGAAATTCAACAAAAAGCAGATATCGTTGTGGATTATGTTTATGAATTGCTAGAAAAAGTGCTGTAAGTTTATAGAGACCCCAAAAGTTGAGATAATCGCTAGTGGGGTTTTATGATGTTTAGATCAATGATCACTTTACTATAAACAAAAGAACCTGTATTATCCATTGATAATGGCATTGTGATTGGCTTGACAGCATGGTATAATTTCGTTGTTGTTGACAGTAATAAATTGAGAAACTTGGAGGTGGCAAAATGAAGTCACAAATAGAATGGGATAGAATGATAGGACAAAAACTATATAAACCATCAAAGGTTAAAGATCATTCGTGGGAAAAAGTTCATATAGCACAAAAAAGATTTAATGATTCTGAATTTTGGAAAGATAAAAGTGCTTTTGAGGAATTAAAAAAATGTTTTGCCAACGCTCCTGATGATATGGTTCTTACACCACCAGTATATTTTGATCATGGGGACAGAGTCGTGTTTTGGAGTAAATTTTTTTGTAATAATTTTTTTTAGATTTTTTAATTAAAAAAATTTAAATTTGTTACTTTTGGAGATCATGTTTATTTAGCACCACATGTAAGTATTTATACAGCTGGGCATCCTATTGATGCAAGCATCAGAAATACCGATGTAGAATATGCGAAACCTGTCATTGTTGGATCAAACGTATGGATTGGGGGAAACGTCGTCATAAACCCTGGGGTTACCATCGGAAGCAATGTGGTGATTGGTTCAGGTTCTGTTGTTGTAAAAGATATTCCAAGTAATATGATTGCAGCAGGGAATCCGTGTAAGGTTATTCGTGAAATCAATGAACACGACAAAGAAAAATGGGAAGCAGAATACAAAGATTATTTATCTGACATTCAAAGGGACGATGAAAATCAGAACGAAGGAATATAAATAAAGGATTCATTTTTATTAAAAAGTATCATAACTACGTTTTTTAAGCGAGGTTATGGTACTTTTTTAATAACGTAGATTAACGTGCATTTTTTGATGAGGTAAAGAATAAGTTAATTCATGAAAGGAGAATTTCATGAAATTAAAGCAATTATTAGAATCTTTACCTTATACGTGGCTTCAAGGGACACTAGAACAGGATGTTACAGGGATTTGTATCGATTCAAGAAATTATCATCCCCAGGAACTTTTTATAGCCATACAAGGGACTAAAATAGATAGTCATCAATATATTGATGAAGTCATCGAAAAAGGATGTCGTGTCATTATCATGGAACAGGATCTCCCGCTTCCTTGTCAAGTAACAGGGATTCTTATAGAAAATGGTCGTTATATCCTAGCCAAGTTATGTGCTAATTTTTATCATCATCCAGAAAAGAAAATGAAGTTGATTGGGATTACGGGGACATCAGGTAAAACGACAACGTCATTTTTGCTCAAAGGATTACTTGAAGCGGGGGGTTATCAAGTAGGGTTAATAGGCACCAATGGAGCCTATTTTAAAGACCAGAAAATAAAATTAAAAAATACAACGCCTTCTAGTGATGAGCTTTATGCTCTATTAGCTCATTTTGTCGAGGAAAAAATAGAGATTGCGATCATTGAAGTGAGTAGTCAGGCGTTAAAACAACAACGTGTGGAAGGTCTTATTTTTGATGAAGCTATTTGGACGAATCTAACTAAAGATCATTTGGGTGTCAATGAACATCCTGATATGGAAGATTATTTAAAATCTAAGAAAAAGATATTTATGCAAAGTCGTTATGCTTTATTAAATCGCGATGATCCTTATTATGAAGCCATGAAAGAAGATCTTATGATTCCTTATCATACTTTTGGTTTTCATGAAGAAAGTGATTGTCGTATTATCAAGACATTATCTTTCTTTTATAAAACACATTTTAAAACACAAGGTATCTTGCAAGAAGAATTTGTTCTTGGTTTTCCAGGAAACTATAATGTCATGAATGCCTTAGGGGCTCTATTGATAGCACAGCGTTATCATGTGGATATAGACATCCTACAAAAAAAATTACCAGAATTAAAAGTAGAAGGTCGTTTTGAAATCTATCGTGATGAAGGAAAAACTTGGATCATTGACTATGCTCATAATGTAGATAGTTATACACAACTGATGAAAACAATACAAACGTTCCCATTTCGACGTGTTTTTGTGGTGATAGGAGCAGGGGGTAATCGCAGTTTGACAAGACGACAAGAAGTAATGCAAGTCTTAGACCCTTATGTAGATTATTTTATTTTGACAGAAGATAATTCTCGCCAAGAACCTGTTGAAAAAATCGTTGATTCTTTAAAGGCTGTGATTGCCCCAGAAAAAGTCATGATTGAATATCATCGTGATGAAGCTATTAAAAAAGCTTTTTTAATGTCTAAAAGAAATGATGTGATTCTTGTGGTGGGAAAAGGACATGAAGATACCATTGAAAGAGAAGGACAAACCATCTGTTTTAATGATGGAAAGTATATAAAAAGTTTATTGAATCATCCACATTTGTGATATACTCATGGTGGAGATGATAAAAATGCAAACAACAAAAGAATTATTAGAATTTATTGAAATGAGTCCAAGTCCTTTTCATGTTGTCGATAATATATCCAAACGTTTAGAAAAGAAAGGATTCATAGCTTTACAAGAAGGTGAAACATGGACTTTAAAGAGAAATCATCAGTATTATGTGAGCCGTAATGGAAGTAGTATGATTGCTTTTAAGATCGGAGAACATCTTGAAAACTATAGTTTTAATATGGTGGCTAGTCATAGTGATAGCCCTGTATTCAAAGTTAAAGAACATGCTGAGATTCAATTTAAAGACCGATATACTTCTTTAAATACAGAAGGTTATGGTGGCATGATTCTTTCTTCATGGTTAGATCGTCCATTATCTATTGCTGGAAGAGCTTTGGTGCAAGTAGGAGATCATTTTGAGTCTAAACTTGTCAATATTGATCAAGATTTAATGGTGATTCCTAATGTAGCGATTCATATGAATCGTACGATCAATGATGGTTTTAAGTACAATCAACAAATTGATATGATGCCTTTATTAGCGGGTGGAAATTTTAAAGAAGGAGATTACACAAAACTGATTGCTCAGTCTTTAAATGTGGATCCTTTAGCGATTTGTGGTTTAGATATGTTTGTTTACCATCGTACCAAACCAACCCTCTTTGGCATCCATCAAGAATTTATTGCCAGTCCTAAGCTAGATGATTTACAATGTGCTTTTGCAACATTGTTAGGATTTATCGATGGTGAAAATGAACATGGCATTAATGTTTATTGTTGCTTTGATAATGAAGAAGTAGGTTCAAGTACCAGACAAGGGGCAGCTTCTACCTTCCTTTATGATACCTTGACAAGAATCAATCAAAGTTTAGGTTTTACGCAGGAGGATTATCATCGCGCATTGGCGTCAAGTATGATGCTTTCTTGTGATAATGCGCATGCGGTTCATCCTAATCACCCAGAGAAAACCGATATGACGAATCATGTCTATATGAATGAAGGTGTTGTGGTTAAATCCCATGCTAGTCAACGTTATACAAGTGATGGTTTAAGTGTGGGTCTTATCAAACATTATGCTAAAGAGGCAGGTATCCCACTACAATTCTTTGCCAATCGTTCAGATGCACCAAGTGGTGGAACACTGGGCAATATCTCTAGTACAAAGGTGAGTGTGATGTCCGTAGATCTAGGCTTGCCACAACTAGCAATGCATTCAAGTTATGAAAGTGCCGGTGTACAAGATACAGAAGCTATGCGTACTTTGTTACGGGTGTTTTTTAGTCATCATCTTTTGATGCAAGGAAATCGATTTTTTATCCAATAAAGGATCATCTATAGGAAGATTTGACAAAAAAGCGATATTGTACTAAGATTATAATTACAATATTTTAGAATTAAAGGAGAATTATCATTGTGGATGACCCGAGTCTTATATTAAAAATCATTATTTTTGTGGTATGTATTATGTTTTCTTCATTGTATTCGTCAATTGAGACAGCTTATATGTCTGTCAGCAAAATTCGTATACGAACATTAAGTGAAGAGGGACATAAGAAAGCAAAGACAGCAGAGCGATTGCTCAATGATTTAGACCGTTTTTTAAGTACGGTATTGGTCGGTAATAACCTTGTGAATATTGCTGCGACATCTTTATCAACTGAA
>CANPGX010000076.1 GCA_947573745.1 uncultured Erysipelotrichaceae bacterium
TATCCTGATGTTGATTTTCTAAAGTATCATAGTTCTTTAATAAATTAATCAATGTAGGATAGTAGTAATTGACAAATTTTCTTACTTCTCTTGCTTTTTGTGGATATTCTGCAATATACGCAAATATCGCTTGTGAGGTTTCAATCATCTCATCAATGTCTTCAATAACAGATGGCTTTTCCATCTGCTCTTTCAATGCCATCAATGTTTTTAAATAACCATATCCTTCTTCTAATAAAGCATGACAATAAGCATCTTTAGAAGTATGTTCTTGAAGGACTTCTACCTCAATTTCTTTTTTTCCAATGATACGATGTGCTACTAAGAAAACACCTATCATGATTAAAAAAGCAATCACGAAATCTAATATACGATAACATTGAAATACATAGGTATACACCACAAATACAATACCAGCAATGTAATAAGGAAGGGTTGAAGAAACATAAACTTTCTTCTTTTCCATAGGCACCTCCTATCTTTCTTTATTCTAACAAATTTTCTTATAAATTGCTATGAATATTGAAGATTGCTTTCTTTTTTTATCTATGTCATAATATAATGAACCTATGATGAAAGGAATATAACACGATGGAGAAACAATCTATTTTTTTTGATATTGATGGCACCTTGATGGGGGCTTCCAGACGTTTAAAATTAAGTACTTTACTAGCTGTTCAACTCGCTAAAATGAAAGGACACCATGTCTATCTATGTACTGGTAGATCCACAAAATCAATTGACAAATCTATTTTAGGAATTGGCTTTGATGGAGTCATTGCTTCAGCAGGAGGACATATTGAAGTTAATCATCACCTCATTTTTGAAAATGCCATTGATAAGCTGATTGTTTCATATGTTATCTTACTTTTTACAAACCACCATATTCTTTTTAGCCTTGAAGCTAAAGAAGGTATTTTTCAAGTACCCGGTGTTAAAAAATTTTTTGATGATCGTCATCGTCAATTAGAAAAGAAAAATGTTGAACTGATGCGTTTTAAAGAAGAAAGAAGAACCAATATCATGAGAAGACCTATTTCAGAATTTGATATCGATCAACATCATGTTTTCAAAATCACTTTTATTTCTCCCAATAAAGAAGATTTTGAAAAGTGTCGTTCCTTTCTAGAACCTTATTTCAATATTGTGATTTTTTCTAAAGAAAAGGAAAATTATCAAAAGGTGATGCCGTTCGTCGTGTTATCGAGTATACCCATGAATCCATAGAAAATACCGTGGCTTATGGGGATAGTATGAATGATTACGAGATGATTCAAACAGTTCATCGTGGTATCGTTTATAAGGATGCTCCTGAACTATTAAAAAAAGAAGCCGATGACTTCTTTGATGATCCGGATTTAGATGGCATCTATCAACATATGATCAAAATAGGACTCATATAAAAATCTGCCTTTATTTTTAAAGTTAATCAATGGATACTTATTTAGAATAATGAATATGAACTAATTTCCATTGATCATTTACTTTTTGAACAACCGGTGTTTCTAATCCAAAAATACCATATTCTTCCTGTGTATCTCTTCTAATACACTCTGTATGATATTGAAAAACAACAATAGCTAAATGTTCATCAATCAATTGAACGTTAATATCTTCTGCAATTAAGTCTATCTTCGTATAGGCTTTTTGAATACCATCGATGAGAAAATCTTGATAAATAGAATCGATCCCTTCATATTTTTTTGTCACAGAAATTAAGTTATTATGATCTTGACATGTCCATAGTGGAATGAAGTCTTCCTTATTTTGTGTGTGTACAGCTTTTTGGTATTGACTTACTAATGCTTTAATTTTTTCTAGATCTTTCATATTCTTTTTTCCTCCTTACTGTCTTATCTATCTCTCTGATAAAAACTATTTTTTTATGAAGAAGCAATATCCTTTCTTTTTAAAAACCAGAGGCATCATTTACTTTTGATCAATGATACTATCATATAAATTTTCTTCCTATAGTTGTAATACAACTAGTTACAACTTATGATATCAATATACCAAGCTTTTATTGTAATTTCAATAGTTACATTTAAAATATAGTTTGATGATAGAAATATAAAAAGCTGTGATAAAGCCTATTTAAAAAATCAACTTTATCAACAGCCTAAGATCATTGAATGCAATCTTTTATCCTACTAACATGACCTTCAATGATTTGGAAGCATCATTCGCTATTTGGAAACCTTCTTTAGCTTCTTCTAATGAAATTTCATGAGAAATCAAACGTTTAGCAATCTCTGGATGAGATTGGAGTATTTCTATGGCTTCTAAAATATCTTCATGACTAAACATACATGAGCCTGATACTTTAATATTATTATACATTAATGTCGCCATGGAATATGCCTGACCAAACAGAGTTCCTAAAGCTTCTTGAAGATTTTCTTTTTGTGAGTGTAATGCTATACCACCAGCCTCTTGCACTCTTTTTAAGCGCGCCTCATTGATATCTACAACCGCAATCTTTTGCACACCTTGGCTTTTAAGGTATTCAAAAGCACACATACCAATAATACCAGCACCTAAAATCACCACTTTGCTTTCAGGTTTAAAGGCATATTTTTTAGCCCCACTCATTCCTACACAAAAAGGTTCAATCAAAGCAATTTGCGAATAACTCATCTTTTCAGAAACTGGATATAGATCTACATTTTCTTTAGCTTCCTTAACCAGGATGTAATCTGCAAATCCGCCCATGTAAGCATACCCGGATTCTGGTGCATAACTGACTAAATTAGGCGATAAATTTGAAATAAATACACGGGTACCTACTTTAAATGAACTTTTTTCTCCTGCCTTTGCAACATATCCTCCCATCTCATGTCCGAATCCCATCGCTACACCTGTACGATAACTATTTAAATCTGTTCCACATATACCACGACTCTCTAATTTCACGAGAACGTCATTAGCCCCAAGAGTTGCGATTTCTCTTTCTTGTACTGATACGACTTCTTTTCCATCTAAAAATAAACATTTCATTACAATATCCTCCTCATTTTATCTCATTATAACAAGACTACCTTGATCAAAATATCATAATTATGCTTAAAATATTATGATTATGTTAAAAAATCTCTTGATACATACGACGATATTGTGTAGGTGTCATAGCCATCTCTTTTTGGAATTGCGTAATAAAATAGCTCTGTGAATTATAAGATAATTTCTCTGCAATATTAGCACCATCTAAGTTTGTGTAAGACAATAAAAAGCATGCCTTTTCAATCTTTTTCTTACGAATAAAGTCACTTAGACTCATCTTCATATATTTAGAAAAAAGATGTTGGATACCTGACACACTATAAAAACATGCTTTGGCAATATGATCGATAGCTATTTTTTCATCCACATGTTCCTCAATATAAAGAATAACCTGATTAACCACCGCATGAGATGTCCTATTTTTTTTAACTAACTTAACCTCTTGTGTGACATCTCTATACAACTGCAACAAAAGTTCTACAAAAACATTCTTTTCTGTAACCGTTGAAGATTGTTGGATATATTTCGTTGTTAAAGCCGAAACACGTTGACAAGATAAACCTCCTTTTATTGCAAAAGCAAAAACTAAGCCACTATCAAAACACATGACTTGTACCCATTTTTCTTGTTCAGGCAAGCAATCATAGAGGTAATCTTTCAACGTTTTATTGATACACACCTCCAATAAATCAACATTTCCTTTTTCAATACACGTCAATAAAGCTAGATTTAATTTAATAGGAACATAAGGAAATGTATTCTCTATTCTATCATCTGCCATTTTCCAAATATCAGGATGAATGATATCCATTTTTCTACCTCCATAAAAAAACCATATTATTTAAAATATGGTTTATTGATTGAATGCTTTTTTAGCTAAAGCTAATGCACCGATAACACCAGCATTATCACCTAATTCTGGATAAACGATATAATGATCGATATCTTTTAAAATATCATCCTTTTGAACATAGCGATTCAAGTTTTCCAAAGTGTAACGGCGAATCATTGGGAAAAGATGCGCTTGCTTCATGACACCGCCACCTAAAATAATCTTCTTTGGTGATAATACCAAAATATAAAGCGATACAGCTTGGGCAATATACCATGCTTCCATCTCCCACGCTGGATGATCTGGGGCTAACTCCTGTCCTTTTTTACCCCATCTTTTTTCAATAGCGGGACCTGAAGCTAAACCTTCAAAACAAGCTTGATGATATGGACAATTTCCCTCAAAAGTATCTTGTGGGTGACGGACAAGTCTGACATGTCCCATTTCTGGATGAAGTAAACCGTGAACCAAATGTCCTTCAACGATAGCACCGCCACCAATACCTGTACCAATAGTCAAATAAAGTGCACTATCAAGACCTCTTGCACTACCAAAATAAGCTTCCCCTAATGCTGCTCCATTGACATCTGTATCAAAGGCCATAGGAATATCATAATGTTTCTTTAATTCACCAACGATATTATAATTTGCCCAACCAGGTTTAGGGGTCGTTGTAATATAACCATATGTTGGACTTGCCTGATCTGGATCAATAGGTCCAAAACTACCAATACCTAAAGCATCGATATCTTTACCATCAAAGAATGCACATACCTTTTCCAAAGTTTCTTGTGGTGAAGTTGTTGGAAAAGAGGCTCTTTCTATTAATTTTCCTGTTTCATCTCCAATGGCTACAACAAATTTTGTGCCTCCTGCTTCAATTGCTCCTAATCTCATATTCTCTCATTCCTTTCTTTTTCTTCATTATACATAATTTTATCATACAAAAAAAGCCTATGTTTAATGCATTAAACGAAAGGCTTGATATTTTTCAAAAATAGCACTAGAACACCTGACTTCCATGATGACATCCTCATCTTCATAAGATTCTTCTAAAAGAGTACAATGATGGCGAAGTTCCTGATAAATAGCTCCATTTATGTAAGGAACCTTAAAAAAACAATGATGTTCTTCATTGAAACAAAGTTCTACGATCTTATTTTCTAAAAGATCTAAATGAATCTGATGTTTAACACTGATAAATATAGAAGGTTGTTTAGCTTTGATCAAAGCATAACGACGAAGATCTGTTTTATTATAAACATACAATATAGGAATATCTTTGATACCTAAATCTTTCAACACCTGTTCAACCGTCTCTATTTGCATCATCACATCATCACTGGCACTATCGATCACATGGAGCAGTAAATCGGCTTCTTTGACTTCTTCTAAAGTAGATTTAAAGGCTTCTATTAAATGATGTGGTAAACCTTGAATAAAACCGACTGTATCACTCATGATACAATGATGTCCGCCTATCAAAACTTGTCGACTTTGGGTCTCTAAAGAGGCAAACAACATATCTTTCTCTAAAACATGTTTTTGTTGGTGTTGCATAAAATAGTTCAACAACGATGATTTTCCACTATTCGTATATCCAACTAAAGCTATTTTCTTGACACCATGACGTCGTTTTCTTTGCGTAAGACGTTGTTTTTTTAAAACATCAAGTTCTCTTTTAGCTTTCAATAAAGCTAAATGAAATTGCCTTTTTGTCAACTCACTCTGTTATTCACCACTA
>CANPGX010000077.1 GCA_947573745.1 uncultured Erysipelotrichaceae bacterium
AAAATAAGACATATATTATTTTAGGTGATACGATGAAAAGAAAACAAAAGATATGCCTTATCATGATAAGTATTTTATTGGGGTTAAGTCTTTTTATTTTTAAAACAAAAACAGATGTTCCCGTTTTGGCCG
This sequence comes from uncultured Erysipelotrichaceae bacterium, assembly GCA_947573745.1. Lineage (GTDB taxonomy): Bacteria > Bacillota_I > Bacilli_A > Erysipelotrichales > Coprobacillaceae > CANPGX01. The sequence goes on from CANPGX010000077.1 coordinate 133, forward strand.
AACCATCAACACTTCTTGATCAAGTCATTGTGATTGATCCAGGACATGGTGGTTTAGATAATGGTGCCAGTTTTGGCAAGACAAAAGAAGATGACTTAAATCTTAAAATTAGTTTTGCTTTAAAAGAGGAACTAGAAAGAAGAGGAGCTATTGTTTACTTAACCAGAGAAAATGACGAAGATCTGACCCATCGTAATTATAATTATTCTAAACAAGATGACATGTATTTAAGAGCTTTAGAGATTGATAAGTATGAACCACTCTTATTTATTAGTATTCATTTAAATGCTTCTTCATCTTCATCTGCTTGGGGCTCACAGGTTTTCTATTATCATCGTAGTGTGCAAGGAAAAGAGCTGGCTAAAACAATTCATCAAAGTATGAAAGCAGTGACGGGCACAAGGAAAGATATTTCTAGTAGTAATTTTTATATTCTTCGTTCGACGAAAGCTTTAGGTGTATTAATTGAATGTGGTTTTTTATCGAACGGAAATGAAAGAGGACAGTTAAGAAATAGTAAATATCATCAAAAATTAGCAGTAGCTATAGGAGATGGTATCGAGAATTATTTAAAACAATTTCCACAAGATGTTTCTCATGAGTAGTGTCTTTTTGTTTTTGTGGAAATAGGAAGAATATGTCGGAATTTATAGGGTTTATAGCGATAAAATTGGGGTAAAAAATCGAATAAATTTTGTTAAAGTAGTTGACTAAAAATGGGATGCACGCTATAATATACAGGCAGTCAATAAATGGGCCTGTAGCTCAGTTGGTTAGAGCGCACCCCTGATAAGGGTGAGGTCGATGGTTCAAATCCATTCAGGCCCACCATTTTATTTGATTGACTATTTTATGGGCCTGTAGCTCAGTTGGTTAGAGCGCACCCCTGATAAGGGTGAGGTCGATGGTTCAAATCCATTCAGGCCCACCATAAAATAATTCTGGGGCCTTAGCTCAGCTGGGAGAGCGCCTGCTTTGCACGCAGGAGGTCAGGAGTTCGATCCTCCTAGGCTCCACCATGGGAAGGTGACTTGCGATATCGCAAGTTTTTATTTTAGATGCTAACATCAGAAAGGGGAGAGAAAGATGATGCAATTTAAACAATATATTGGTAATAAGGATTTTTACCGCAAGACCATTGCTATTGCTATTCCTATTATGGCACAACAATTTGTAACAAGTTTTGTTAATCTCATTGATAATGTTATGATTGGTAGTGTGGGGGCTACGGCTTTGACATCCGTGACCATTGCTAATAAATATTATTGGATCTTTAACTCAACTTTATTTGGTGTCTGTGGAGCAGCAGGTATTTTTATATCACAACATTATGGTGCCAAGAATAAATCCCATTGCCAAAAAGTCTTTAATATTAGTGAATTGATATCTATATTAGTGGCGCTTATTTATATGGCAATTTTATTTATTGTTCCTGAAGGAATCATTCGTTTGTTTTCCAATACACCAGAAATTGTACAAAGTGCTATGGAGTATGTAGAATTTGCACGTTTTACTTATTTACCTACAGCTATTTCTATGGCTTGTATGATGGGATTACGTGCAGTTGCAGACAATAAGATTCAATTGAAAATTGGTTCTTTGGCAGTAGCTACAAATACTATCATGAACTATTTGTTGATTTTTGGTCATTTTGGGTTTCCTGCTTTAGGAGTCAAGGGAGCAGCCATTGCCACGTTGATAGCACGTGTTGTTGAAATGATGGCTTATATCTATATTCTTTATCGTAAGAAACATTATTTTGAATTAGATTTAAAAGGTTGGATCTATATTGATATTCCTTTAATGAAAAGCATGTTAGCCAAAGCAATTCCTCTTGTATGTAATGAAATTTTCTTTGCTTTGGGAACAACGATGGTCTTTAAATCCTATATGCGTGTCGATGAATACTTGGTAGCAGCTATTTCTGTTGTGGATACGGTGACGAATATTGCGTTTATTATTTTTGGTGGCTTATCAAGTGCCATTTCTATTTTGATTGGAGAACGATTGGGTGCTAACGCTATTGAAGAGGCCAAGGATAATGCTAAGAAATTGATTGTATTTGGGACTATTGTGGCTTTGGTCATTGGCTGGATCGTTATTGCGGTTTCTGGAATTATTCCAAAAGTTTATCAATTTGATGATACCATTAACCATACCATTACCACATTATTAAGGATTAAAGGTATTTTATTACCTGTTTACGTCATCAATGTATGTGTATTCTTTACATTAAGAGCAGGCGGAGATGCCTTATCAACAATGATCATGGATTCAGGTTATTTGTGGGCTGTGAGTGTTGTGATATCTACTGGATTATCTATGCTGACGTCTATTTCCTTAGTAGCACTATATTTATTAGTAGAATGTTTAGATTTTGTTAAGATGTTTGTAGCTTTCTATTTCTTTAATAAAGGAAAATGGGCAAAAAATATGACCCAAGGAGGATAATTCAATGGCAAGAAGAAAGAAAAGTGATGGTTTTTTATTAGCTTCATTTAATGGCATGGCTTATGGTTATTTTTGCAGTGTCGCTTTAGGATCCGTTTTGATTCAGTTTGGACAAATAATGAATTTTACTCAATGCGTAGAATGGGGGCATATTGCTCAAAATATGATGGGAGTGACCATTGGTGTCGCGATAGCTTATACTTTAGAGGCTAAAGGATTGACGATGATTTGTGCACCGATTGCCGGAGCGATTGGTGCAAGTACCTATGTTTCGGGGACAGATACTTTTGGACATCCTATTATGGCTTATTTGGCTGTCGTGGCGGCAGTTTGGGTTGCCGGGTATATTGATCAAGAATTTCCTTTTGCGATCTTTATTATTCCCACAGTAACTATTGGCATTGCTGCCATCTTCTCTGTTTTTATGAGTCCTTATATTTTAAAAGCTATTTTATATTGTACCCATTTATTAGATGGTGTATTTGCTTTACATCCTATTTTTATGTGCATGTTGATATCCTTGGTGATAGGGGTGGTCTGTTCGTCGCCTATTTCAGCGATTGCAGTCACCAGCATTTTAAATCTTCAAGGTATTGCAGCAGGGGCTGCTTTAGCTGGTTGTTGTTGTCATATGTTAGGTTTTGCAGCTATGTCTATGGAGGATAATGATGCTGGAGATGTCATTGCTTTAGCTATAGGAACAAGTATGCTTCAACTTCGTAATATTTTACGAAAACCACTTATCTTAGTACCTCCTATGCTGACAAGCTTGATCATAGGGCCTATCAGTGGTTATCTATTCTCTATTGCTTCTTCAACTTATGGTGCTGGGGTAGGTAATATGGCATTTATTGGTTTGACAGAAACTATTGCCATTATGGGAACACGTTATTGGTTACCTTTGATCTGTGTCGATATTTTGTTGCCATTTATTATTTGTTTTAGTTGTTATAAGGTGATGAAATCTATGCATTACTTAAATAAAGGGGATTTAAGACTTTACCGTCCATAATCCCCTTTTTTTATTTTTTGATAAATTTTAAAACATACGTAACCTAAAGATGCCTCTAGTGTATTGAGAATAACGTCATCAATATCACTAGCACGTGGTAACCATAACTGAATGATTTCAATCAAACAAGAGACACCACAACCTATTCCCAATACACGATAGAACCTAGGCTTCTTCATCCAATAGGCACTAAAAAATCCTAAGGGAATAAAGATCATGATATTTCCTAAAATATTCATGATGAAATAAACCGGATCTTTTAATTTAAACAAAGTTACTTTGATATAATAAAAGCAACGGAAAGGAACAAGATTGATTTGACTTTTGTAAGTCGTAAGAATATGAAAACCACCGTTATACCAAGTAAATTGCGGAATAATGGTTAAACAAGCTAATACTAGTAAATAGAGCCCAAAAAAGATCATTAAGATTTTAGAATGTCTAGACATAAATACACCTCATGTATAGATAGTGTATCAAGAAAATGTTTAGAAGTAAAATCATACAATCAATTTTGCAACTTGCTAGATGGAATATTAAAAGAAGCTTGATTAAGCTTCTTTTAGTTTAGTGTTGTTTTGGTAATAATTGTACCTGGTTGGTAAGTTCCATCTAAATAAAGGTCATTATCAGCTTGACCGGTGTGTTGGCCTCCTTGATATAAAGTATAGTCACCAGGATTCAAAGATGGATCACTGATAATCAGAGTTCTGAAATCTTCTTGTGCTTCAAATGCTATGATCGTTTCACCTTGATCATTTAAAAGTGCCACCAATGTTCCTTTTTGAATTGTATTATCGAGTGTAAAACATAATGTTTTTTGGGTAGATGTAGAAGCTGGTTTTTCCAACATATCTGAACCTAAGGCTACAATCGTTCCTCCGTGAATCGTATATCCTGTTTCCGTATCTAATCCCGCATCACCACCTTGTGCAGAGCCCATCACATAAATAGTCCCACCTTGAATGACCAGATCTTGATTAGAGTCAATGCCATCACCTGAGGCCTTGATCCATAATTGACCTTGATTGATGGTAATGGTTCCACCATCACCGCCAGCATTGATACCATCATCTTGAGATTCAATATGAATGTTACCACCATTGATGGTGATATGATTGGTTTCAGTAGCGATACCTTCACCTTCTTGCTGGTTTCCATAAACATTAAGTTGTCCATCACCTTCAATAAAAAGAGGACCATAAGAATAAATACAAGCATCATATTCACTAGAACCACCATCGCTTAATGTATTTATTGTGTTTTCTTTTAAATGGAGGGTCAATGCATGATGGGATAAGTTAATGATCGTTGCTGTGATTTGATTTTGAATGGTGACATGATCTAATTCTAAAGTGACGGCATCAGAAGCATCGATGATGATCGTATGTTCAAATTGTCCTGTAAGAATATAGTGACCCGGTTGATTGATGGTGATGTTTGAATCATAGGCAGAAAGATCAATATGTTGATCGTTCACAACAGTTCCTTGTTTTACATCATCCTTTGTTGTATCTTTGGGTGTGTTTTCTTCAGGACGATAAGAAAAATTTGCAGAAGGCGTCTTATTATTATAAGAAAGTGCAAATAAGGTGATATTTTCAGTCAATAAAGTGATGGCTAATAAAGCTATGATGATCTTATTTTTTGTTTTAAATGTTTCTTTCAAAGATAACTGATTCGCCTTGGATAGCCATAAATAAATCAAACATATCGAAAAAAGAAGAGCTATCCCTATCCATAAAAAGGTATCTTGATGGAAGTAAGACATCTTCGTGGATGGCTGCATACCTTCTTGCAAAGGCTCAGTAGGCTTTTCTGGGAAAGATGAAGTTTGTTGTGAAAAGTGGTCATTCATAGGTGATGAAACATTGCGTGATGTTTGAACCATTTGATATCCAGCCAAAAGTGTCATACTCATCATCAGACACAAAATGATATTT
>CANPGX010000078.1 GCA_947573745.1 uncultured Erysipelotrichaceae bacterium
CCAACTGCATTAGAAGATTTAAAAAAAGCAACGATGGACAATGCCAATCAATTACCTCAGATATCTTTTTTCAATGATCAATTTAGAAATATATTACGTGGACCTCATGATCAAGATCATCTTCATGAGATGGGATATCTTGGAGGAAATACTTTTTTAACAGATGCCTGCCAGAATTTATTAACAGGCCTATCTCGTTTTCAACATCCAAATCAATCTATCAATTATTTAGAGTGTCATGATAATTGCACTTTATGGGATAAATTTCAATATTCGAATGCGCATGATAGTTTAACTATTCGTAAGAAACGTCAAATTTTAGGCAACGCTTTTGTGATTTTGAGTCAAGGTATTCCATTTTTACATGCTGGACAAGAATTTTGTCGTACTAAACAAGGTATTTCAAATACTTATCGTAGTTTAGATGATATTAATGAAATTGATTGGTCATGGAAGGATAAAAATAAAGAAGTCTTTGAAGCAACACAGTATTTGATTCAATTGAGAAAAAAGAATATGGGTCTAAGATATGAAACAAGAGAAGATATAGAAAGATATGTTTCAGTGGAAACGATAGATTATCGTATGTTAGTCTATACGATTCAACAAGATGAACAATATCAAGAACTTAAAATTATTTTTAATCCATCATCTGAATCTATTTATATAAAATTGTATGCTCATTATGATATTCTTTATAGTATAGATAGCATGGATGAACAGATAGCTGGTGATACCATTTTAGTAACACCCATTAATCTGTTGATTTTAGGAAAGAAGGAGGGATAGCTTGAAACTTATCGTAGGACTAGGAAATCCTGGAAAAGAATATGAAAATACGCGTCATAATTGTGGCTTTATGGTGATAGATCGGTTAAGTCAAACATTAGGAATTCATCAATTTCAAAGCGAATTTAAAGCACTATATGCAAAGACAAAATATCATGGAGAAGACGTGCTCCTATTAAAGCCTCAAACGTACATGAATCTTTCAGGAGACGCTATTATACAATTTGTTCATTATTTTAAAATTTCACTAGAAGACATTCTCATTATTTATGATGATTTAGATCTTCCTGTAGGTCGTATTCGCTTAAGATTAAATGGCAGTGCTGGTGGACATAATGGGATGAAAAGTATCATTGCACAGTTGAAATCAGAAAATTTCAAGCGTATTAGAGTAGGGATAGATAGACATCCTCAGATTCCGGTTATAGATTATGTATTAGGAAAATTTCCTCAGGATCAATTGACAGATCTCAATGAAGCTTTACAAAAGGCTGAAGAGGCTTCATTGCTTTTTATAGATGATCATTTTGATCGTGCTATGAATTTGTTTAATCAAAGAGGTTAATATGAAAAAAATCCTTCAATTATTAAAAGATAATCCTGCATTTCTTGCTTTAAAAAGAGGACAAGGTGATCTTGTTGTTTCAAACACTAGTGATGAGGCATTATTGCTTGCTAGTGCTTTTTTGGCTTCCAATAAAACTATGGTGCTTGTTAAAGAAAATTTATATGAAGCACAACAAAGTTATCAACAATTAAGTAGTCTATTAGGCATCTCATGTCTCTTTTTTCCGGTTGATGAAACACTTCGTATTGAAGCCTTAGCCTCTTCTAATGAAATTCTCCATGATCGATTGTTGACGCTTCATCAATTATCAAAGAAAGAAAAAGTTCTATTGGTTACCTGTCCACAGGGGTTAATACGATATTTACCTCATCCATCAACATGGGTCAATCATTATATTTCTTTAGAAAAAGGAATGCATTATGATATCTTTGAACTCCAAAAAAGACTCATTGATTTAGGTTATCGTCATGAAATCAAAGTAGATGTGCCCTTGACTTTTACACGTCGAGGGGGTGTCATTGATGTTTATTCATTAAATTATGATTATCCTGTTCGTATTGAGTTTTTCGATGATGAAATCGAGAGTTTACGTTTTTATGATAGCCAGACACAGAGGACAAAAAGTATGGTGGATCATATTGATATCATTCCTGCAACGGATCTACTTTATGAACAGAAAGATGTCGAACAAGCTAAACAGCAGATTTCAATACTTGCTAAACAAAGTATGGAGACTTTAGAGGAAGAAAGTCAAAAACTTTTAGAACAACAAGTCACCTTAGATTTTGAATCCTTAGATCAACATGAAACACACTTTCAACTTTATAAATATTATGCATTACTTCAGCAAACAGCTTCATTATTGGATTATGTTGATCATCCATTGATTTTATGTTCTTCTTATTCAGGTATGAATGAAAATTACAAGCTTTATGTACAAGAAATTTTTCAATATCAATTAGAACTATATCAAGAAGGTAAATGTATTAAAGGATTATCCTTCTATCATGATCTTACATCTATTTTATTAAAAGGAGATATCATGAAGATTGAACCTTTTAAAAAGCATTCAAAAGATATTACATTTGCTTCTAGAAGTGCTTATATTTATCAAGGATCTGAGCAACAAGTAGCACAACAAATTAAAGATTATTTATCTCATTGTCGTATGTTGGTATGTTTATCAAGACAAGAACAAATCCAATCCTTTATAGAGATGTGTGATCGACAAGGCATTTTGTATACATTAGCGGGTATACGAGATGAAATTTACGATGGACTTAATATTTATCAGGGCAATTTGCCAACGGGAATTGAACTTCTGGAAGAAAATGTTGTTATACTAACAAGTCAAGAACTTTTTGGGCAACAAGCGACGGTTAAAAAAAGTTACTTTAAGTATAAAGATGCCAAAGTCATTAAAGACTTCAATGAACTTCATGTTGGAGATTATGTTGTCCATGATATGCATGGTATAGGACAATATATGGGAATTAAAACATTAGAAGTGGAGGGATATCATAAAGATTATCTTTATATTGCTTATCGTGGTAATGATATTCTTTATATCCCAGTAGAGCAGTTTAAATTAGTGCGAAAATATACTCCTAAGGAAGGGAAGGTTCCTAAGATTCATAAATTAGGAAGTAGTGAGTGGGCTAAGACGAAACAGCGTGTGAAAGAGAAGGTAGACGGATTAGCCGATCGATTAGTAGAGCTCTATGCCTCGAGAATGTCACAAAAAGGGTTTGCTTTTAACCAAGATGATGAGAATCAAATTCTTTTTGAAAGTCAAGCCGGTTTTCAATTGACAGAAGACCAGGAACGTTCAATTCAAGAAATCAAAGAGGATATGGAATCACCTATACCTATGGATCGATTATTGTGTGGAGATGTTGGGTTTGGAAAGACAGAAGTTGCACTAGTAGCAGCTTTTAAAGCTATTTTAAGTGGCAAACAGGTGGCCTTTTTATGTCCAACAACAATTTTATCCAATCAGCATTATCGAACTATTCAAGAGCGATTTAAGCAATTTCCAGTCAGTGACGCTTTATTGAATCGTTTTACCACGACGACCCAAAGAAAAGATATTCTTAAAAAATTAAAAGAAGGTCAAATTGATATCATTGTAGGAACACATCGTATTTTGTCAAAAGATGTTGTCTTCAAAGATATTGGTCTTTTAATTGTCGATGAAGAGCAACGATTTGGGGTGCTACAAAAAGAACGTATTAAAGAATTAAAGAAGACAGTGGATGTGCTAACATTAAGTGCTACACCTATTCCAAGGACATTACAGATGTCCTTAATGGGAATCAGAGGATTATCTCAGATAGAGACACCACCTAAAGATCGTTTACCTATTCAAACTTATGTTATTGAAAAGAATCCTAAGATGATCAATCAGATCATCGCCAGGGAACTAGCCAGAGATGGACAGGTCTTTTATCTCTACAATAATACGCATCGTATTGATAGTGTGGCGCATAAAATTGCTTTAGAAAATCCTCATGCCCGTGTTGTCGTCGCACATGGTCAAATGCCTAAGAATCAGTTAGAAGATATTATGCTGAGTTTTATTCAGGGTGACTATAATGTGCTTGTTTGTACAACCATTATTGAAACAGGAATTGATATTCCTAATGCCAATACCATGATCGTCGAAGATGCCGATCACTTTGGGTTAAGTCAGCTTTATCAAATCAGGGGACGTGTGGGAAGAAGTCATCGACATGCTTATGCTTATTTTCTTTATCGGGGGAATAAACAATTGAATGAAGTTGCTGCGAAACGATTAAAGGCATTAAAAGAATTTACGGAATTAGGTAGTGGTTATAAAATTGCTTTAAGAGATTTATCGATTCGTGGGGCTGGAGATATTTTGGGTGGTGAACAAGCAGGATTTATTGATACAGTTGGGTTTGATATGTATATGAAAATCTTACAAGAAGCCATTGATGAAAAAATGGGACATCAAAAAGAAGAGACAGAAGATATTCCAGTAACGAATGTCTCTGTTGATGGTTATATTCCTCATGATTATGTCAATAGTGATCTAGAAAAATTACAGCTTTATCAACGTTTAGAATCAGCTAATACATTATCATCTTTGAAGTTATTAGAGCAGGAATTTAAGGATGTTTATGGAAAATTACCATCTGCGATTACGACACTTCTGGATAAACGACGTTATGACATTCTTGTCGCTCAAGAAAGAATTGATCATGTAGAAGACACAAAGCAAAATTTACAAATCACTTTGACAAAAGCATGTAGTGATCACATTCAAGGAGATCGTTTATTTGAACTTTGTTTAAGACTCTCTCATCAAGTAAAGGTAGCTTATATGCGTCAACAGATCAAGATAACGTTTCCTAAGGAAGAGTCGTGGTTAGATTTAGTCATTGAACTTTTGTCGCAATTAAAAAATGGATCTTTAGATCAATAAAAAGGCGTTTATAAGACGCCTTTTACTTTTCGATAAAATCTATACATAATTTTTTTTGATGGTATTGATTATTGGTCATTTCCTGAATACGTGAGAAAATATGTTCATCTTTAATATAACAATGATAAATCACCTGGTCTTCGTAAAACTTATCTTTGATGATGATCGTAGGTTCATGTTGAAAAAAATAATCCATTTTTTTAGAAAAAGAATAACTAAAACGTATCTCATATAAAGCAACCGGGATGGTTTCTATAATATCTGCTTCTAACAATGCTTGAGCCACACTATCGCTGTAGGCTCTTACTAATCCTCCAGCACCTAATTTAATACCCCCAAAGTAACGTGTTGTAATGGCTAAAATATGATTGAGTCCTTGACGTTGTAATACATTTAACATGGGCATACCGGCTGTTTGACTAGGTTCACCAGCATCATTAGCTCTTTCTTGTGAGTCGATGATATAGGCATAACAATGATGAGAGGCATCAGGATAACGAAGTGCATGTTGCTTTAAGTACATTTTAGCTTGCTCAACATCCTGACAAGGATACAAACCGGTGATAAATCTTGATTTTTTAATCACTATTTCATGAAAAATGATATTACGGATAGATTTAGTCATTTTTCTCACCTCTTTTTTATTATAAATAAAACTGACCATAAAAGAAATCATCAATTTGATTTTTTAAAAAATCTGAGTATAATTATTTATCATGTTAGGGGGTATCA